>NZ_JAEHCH010000023.1:0-93566 GCF_016483245.1 Bacillus cereus group sp. N31
TTCCGCAGTAGCTCAGTGGTAGAGCTATCGGCTGTTAACCGATCGGTCGTAGGTTCGAGTCCTACCTGCGGAGCCATGGCCCGTTGGTCAAGTGGTTAAGACACCGCCCTTTCACGGCGGTAACACGGGTTCGAATCCCGTACGGGTCATAAAGAAAGAGTCAGCAATATGCTGGCTCTTTTTTATTGTGTATAATCCTCTTTTTTATCATCTTATTTTCCTCAAATAAATAAAGGAATTTAGGAAAAACTATGGTATGTATTAAAAGGAGGAGATAAAAAATGACGCAAGTTAGAGACTTTATGAGTACTCATATTGTACATTGTACACCGTTAGATAATGTATATGAGGCTGCTGTAAAAATGAAGGAAGAATCAGTTGGATTGATTCCTGTTCTTGAAAATGAACAAGTCGTTGGGCTTGTTACTGATCGAGATTTAGTTGTTCGAGGGATTGCTGAAAAACATCCTGGGTCTAATAAAATTACAAATGTAATGACGACAAACATTGTTTCGGTTTCTCCAGATGATTCTATTGAAAAAGCTACAGAATTAATGGCACAGTATCAAATTAGACGATTGCCAGTAGTTGAGGGCGGTCAACTTGTCGGGATGCTAGCATTAGGTGATTTAGCTATAAGAGAAGCGGCAGATGATCAAGCTGGATTCGCTTTAAGTGAAATCTCGGAACGTACGGAATAAAGTTAAACTTTAATTAGTGAAAGTGTTATTGTCCACAAATAGTGGGATAAATGATGGATAAAAATCAGATACATTATTCTAGTATATGTGGATTAAACTAATATATTAGCGTGATGTATCTGAGACATTATATAATAAGTACATAGTTCAGGTTTTCGACAGTTTATTTAAATTTTTCATTCCTAATTTTAAATAAGAGAAAAAGTGATATACTGATAGATATAAGTATTATGATAGGTTTTGAATATAACAATATTTATTTTTAGCGTTGTAATAATGAATTAATATTTCCTACGTAGATAAAGTGAAACTTTAATTATTGGGGGTTTTGTCCATCCTCCAATGATTATTCGTTGAACCAATCGGGCTTTTACCGGCAGTTTTATTTCCCACCTAACTTCCTCGCATTCACTGGATTTTGAGGTGGGCGTCTTACTGCGCGGCAAATAGCGGGATAAAAAGGGAAGGGGAATTATATGAGGGCTGTACAGGGCGATCCAAATTGGAATTTGGTTACAGATACATATATAGAACCAAATAATTTTGCTGAATTATTATCTTTACTTGTACCTTGCCACCCAAAAGGTGAAGGAAAAGAGCGAACTATATTAGCATGGAAAGAAAAAGAATTTTATAAAGAAGAAAATTTAGCAGCAGTTATCGTTTATGGAATGAATAGAGTAAAGAATTTACCACAGTTTCATAAAGATGAAATTCCAACCTTAGTACGTATTCTTCGTTTATGTCAAGAGATTGGTTGGTATGAAGAGGCAAATACTTTTATGGTAACACAAGGGCTAGCTGAATTTGTCCAAACTTCATTGGAATATGAAACATGGGATCTTTTGACACAAGCAGTTGCTTTAAACTATTTAGTTATTAAATATCGTGTCGGGGAATTAACAGATGGGGATGTAGAAATTTGGGATAGAGTTAAATTTAATGAGAAATGTATAACAAATTGTAAACATCTATTATCTCAAAAAGAAATATTAGAGTTTACATTCTTCTATATGTGTAAGAGGGCTAAAGCACAGTCAAAAGAGCAGCTGAATAGTGATATGATGAGTCTAGCGATGTATTGTAATACTTTTGTGTATGATTTATATACACATGACTTATTACGAAAGTATCGTAAGTGTACAGATTTTCTATCATATTATGGACCTAGTCAAGTAGTTTTAGCTTGTCAAAGAGCTGTACTTTCTCAAATTTCAGATCGATTAGACCCACTAAAGACAACTCATGTAGATGATTATTTATATGTGATGAAAGAAATGATGGAACATATGACAATAGGGATAATGGATCGATATAACCATTTTATCGGAAAGTTATTATCATACGTGCCATTTTTCGAAATGATTCAAGTTCCACAGCATGCATATTATTGTGAAGAATTACTGTATATTTGTAAGGGCATTGAATATAAAGAGGAAATACTACGCAATTATATATTTATACAATTACATGATTGTTTACCGTCATTCTTTAAACTATTTCTTAAAAATAAGCGTTATGCGACGATTCATGATATTCTTTTCTATTGGTGTGACGATGAACAAAGAATGGGTTTAGAGAAAAAATATAATCTTAGTTTTATTTATGAAAAATATGCTTGTGGCTAAACAGTATTTTACATATGAAAAATTAATATAAATTAAAAAGGATCTCAATGTTATGTGAGATCCTTTTTTGTTAGTAAAACAAGGAGAAAGTGATTAAGATGAGAAATAACATTCCATATAGGAGAAGTTGTGCAGTATAACTTCCTTGTATACCAAAAAAAGTATTTAGTTTTTCGTATAAATTCAATATATATTTCATTGTGTTATCTTTGAAAGATTGGTACACAGTGTCTCCTCTTTCTAAGCTTCTTGTTCATGTTTTTTATTATTAGGGACATTAATGTATCTAGCTATGAATAATAAAACAGCCATAAAGAATACGGGAATTATAGTAGATAAATAAAAGCCATTACTAATAACATTTGTTATAAGGGCACTTAATAGAAAAATAGCATTATAAACATGGGCAACTTTTTGCTTTAGTCGCACTTGAAATGACTCCATCATAATTTCTAGAGCAACAAAAGCAATGATAATAGATAAAAATACAGTGTTTGTATTGTAAATTATTAAACAACAGATTAAACCTAAAAAGGCTAAGTATTCAATGAAGAGAGGTATATTGCGTGGCATACAATTTACCTAACTAAATACGGCAGTGGATTTACTGCATTTGTTTTTTCAAAATTCCATTCTCCATTATGTAATTCAAAATGGAGGTGTTGTCCGTATGAATGACCTGTGTTACCCATATGACCTAGTAATTGTCCAGTTTGTATTTGATCACCAGCTTGTACAGTGCGATCTTTCATATGAGCATAAACTGTTGTATATAATTTCCCGTTTATTTGATGGGCGATGAACACTACATTGCCATAACTAGCTGAATAATATGATTTAATAACTTTACCTGCAGCGGCAGCTTGAATGGAGACGTTACCTTGTGCTGCAATATCTATTCCATAATGCATTTGTTCCCAGCGTATATCAAAGGTTGAGCTGATTTTTCCTTGAGTAGGGAATTTGAAAACTGCTGGAATAGCTGAAGATTGAGCTGTTTGAGCTTGTGATTGCTGTTGATTTTGTACCACATAGTGTTTGGCCACATACCCGTATCCTGTGCCAAAACGAATTTTATACCAAGTTCCTACTGTTTCTACTACTTGTACCTGTGTACCGTTTTGTAAAGAACCAAGTAGAGTGCCATTTGTGCTAGCATTGCTACGTACATTTAATTTAGGTGTTGCAACAGTATATTTCGTATCATTTTGAACTGTGATTCCTTTTACTAAGGGCTGCGAACCATTAGATACGAATGCTTTTTGTACATAACCTGTTTGACCGTTATGTGAAATTTTATACCATTCGCCTTGTTCTCCTTGAATAGTCACGAACTTACCATTTGGTAATACATCTAAAATGGAAGATTCTAAATTAGGTTCAGAGCGAACGTTCAATGCATTAGCATTGACGATGTATTGATTAGTAGATTGAAGTTTGTTTTTTTGCAGAATAGCATCTTTTTGTACATAGCCTACTTTATTATTAACAGATACTTTATACCAATCCTTCGTTGTTTTAAGTATGTTAACTTTCGTATTAAAGCGAATTGTATCAAGGGATGTGCTATTTGTATTATCTTCTTTATGTAAGGCTACTTGATCGACTTTGACATATCCAGTTTTGACATTAGATAATTGTTCAGCGTTTGCTTTTTGTACATTTGTTTCGCCCATAGAAGGAAGTAATGAGGCGATTGCGACAGTAGTTGCTGTTAGAGCTGTAGCTTTCATATTCATATAATAGAGACCTCCTCTAGTTGTATAGTTAGTTGTAATTTTATTATAGTATAAAGATATAATATAGTGGGTGTATTCACATAAATGTAATATGAAATCAATATAAAAATAAATTTTTTCAGGATAATGATTCCTTTTTATAGAATTAATTGGGATTTTATTTTACGAAATAGAATAATAAGTATTATATAACTCTGTAATTTTGTTGACAATTGGGAAAATTAAAATAGTTGATGATGTCTTATTAGGGTGTTATACTGACAGTGATAATTTTATAGTTTGCTAGGAGAGCTGGTGTTGCCAGCTGAGAGTAAGACCTTAAGTCTTTGATCCTTTTCATTACCTGATCTAGATTATGCTAGCGTAGGGAAGCAATTCGGACACTAATGATGAGTCCCCGTTTCTTTGCGTATAGAAACGGGGCTTTTTTATTTGAAAATTTTATATTGAAACCACTAGGGGTGCTTTTCGTGCTGAGAGAGGAATAATCCTTAACCCTTACAACACCTGATCTAGGTAATACTAGCGAAGGGAAGTGGAACAACGAATAAGCTATAATTTTATTTGTTGTAACCACTTCTGATTATAGAAGTGGTTTTTTATTTAGATACATATATTGAAGGGGGAAATAGAAATGAAATTTTGTAATAGATTGTTAGAAACTGTACAACCAGTTTGGGAGATGAGTCATAATCATCCATTTGTAGTAGGGATGGGGGATGGCACGTTAGAAAAAGATAAGTTTCAGTATTACATTATTCAAGATTATTTATATTTGTTAGATTATGCAAAGCTATATGCCATCGGTGTTGTAAAGGCAACGAACCCACAAGTAATGGGAAAATTTGCTGAACAAATTGATGGAATATTAAATGGAGAAATGACGATCCATAAACAGTATGCAAAAAGGCTTGGAATTTCTATAGAGGAGATAGAATCAGCAAAACCATCTGCTAAAAATTTAGCTTATACAAATTACATGATGTCTGTATCTCAAAATGGCACACTTGCGGAATTAATAGCAGCACTTCTTCCATGTATGTGGAGTTATTGGGAAATTGGAAAGCGTTTAAATGATATTCCTGGAGCGAGAGATCATGAGTTCTTTGGTGAGTGGATTCAAGGATATAGTTCTGAAGAATACGGTAACCTTTGTATTTGGTTAATAGATTTATTAGATGAAATGGCAATTGGAAAGTCAGAGCGAGAGCTAGAAAGATTAGAGGAGATTTTCTTATATTCCAGTCGATTTGAATATTTATTCTGGGATATGTCCTATCGTAAGGAGATGTGGGGATTTGAGGAGCAAGAACATACTACAGTTTCATAATGTTTCTTTTCATTATGATGAGAAGCCAATCATCGATGAATTAAATGCTTCTATACAAGAGAAAGAGTTTGTAAGCATTATTGGGCCAAGTGGCTGCGGGAAAAGTACTCTATTTCGTCTTATTACAGGCTTAGAAGAAGTCAGTACTGGACGGATAGAGCTGACAGAAACAAAAAGTCATCCTGTAGGGTATATGCCTCAAAAAGATATGCTCCTGCCGTGGAGAACAATTATTGAGAATGCTGCTTTGCCACTAGAATGTCAGGGTGTACAGAAGAAAGAAGCACAAGTAAAGGCAAAGGAACTGTTACATAAATTTGGTTTACAAGGATACGAGGGAAAATACCCGAAAGATTTATCTGGCGGTATGAGGCAGCGCGTATCTTTTATCCGAACATTATTAACAGGAGGAGAGATATTATTGCTAGATGAACCGTTTAGCGCATTGGACGCTTTAACGAAGGCATCTTTGCAAGAATGGTTGTTTGAACAATGGAAAGAGTGGGAAAAAACAATTTTATTTATCACTCATGATGTGGAAGAAGCATTGTTTCTTTCGAATCGAATTTTAGTGGTGGAACAGCAGCCGATAACTACTTTGACTGAACGGATTGTGCCGCTTGATCATAACAGAACACGAAAAGATTTATATAAACCGGATGTGTTAGCGCTGAAAGATGAGCTTCTTAGTATGTTACAAAGGCAGGTACTCGTATGATGAACCGATTGAAAGAATTAGTTCCTGCCATTACACTTTCTAGCATTTTACTCGTTATGTGGGAAATAGGAGCAAGAATTGTAGATGAAATGTACATTTTACCGTCACCGTCAGCAATTGTAATGAAGATATGGAAACTAAAAGACATATTATTTACGGTTCATTTACCGGCAACGTTATACGTCGTTTTAATAGGTGTTGTTATTTCTATCGTATTAGGTGTAGGGCTAGCGATGTTAATGAATGCGAGTACATGGATGGAAAGGGCATTTTATCCATTATTAGTTGCCTCACAAACGATTCCTATTACAGCGCTTGCTCCGCTTTTCGTTTTATGGTTTGGATATACCATCTGGAGTAAGGTTGTTGTTACAGTTTTAATTACGTTTTTCCCTATTGCGGTCAATACGTATGACGGACTGCGTAGTACGAAAAAAGAATGGGAGGAGCTCTTAGTTACATATGGAGCAACGAAGAAAGATGTTTTTCTTAAGTTAAAGTTACCGTCTGCTCTTCCTTATTTTTTTTCAGCTTTAAAAATTGCAGTTCCGCTTAGTGTAATTGGGGCAGCAATAGGTGAATGGCTCGGTGCACAAGCTGGGCTTGGTTATTTCAGTAAGAGAATGATGACACAGTTAGATGGAGCTGGTGTATTTGCACCCATTGTATTGTTATCATTATTAGCTATTTTCTTCGTCATACTTATTTCCATATTAGAAAAGAAATTCATTAGTTGGAGGAAGCATTCATGAAATTTTTAAAACGCATCTTTGTGTTTACATTATTAGTTGCAATGATTGCAGGGTGTTCGAGTAATTCAGCATCAGATAAAAGTAAAAAAGAGAAAGAAATAACGGTTATGCTCGATTGGTACCCAAATGCGGTACATAGCTTTATTTATGCAGCAATTGAAAAAGGCTACTTTAAAGAAGAAGGAATAAAGGTAAATATAAAATTCCCTTCTAATCCAACTGATCCATTAACTTTAGCTGCAGCAGGGAAAGTAACAGTTGGTTTGTATTATCAGCCAGATGTTGTTATGGCCAGAGCAAATGAACAAATTCCAGTGAAATCAATTGGAGCTGTCGTACGTTCACCGTTAAATCATGTCGTATCGCTGAAATCAGCAGGTATTCAATCACCGAAAGATTTAGAAGGAAAAACAGTAGGATATTCTGGAACTCCTTTAAGTGAAGCATATTTAAAAACGATGATAAAAGAAGCTGGTGGTAATCCTGATACGGTGAAAGTAGTTGATGTTGGCTTTGATTTAGTACCAGCGTTAATTACGAAAAAAGTGGATGCTGTAACAGGAGCATACATTAACCATGAAGTACCTGTTATGCGTCATGAAGGCCATGAACCAGCGTACTTTAATCCAGCAGAATATGGTGTGCCGAATTATCATGAACTTGTTTTCGTAACAGGTGATAAAACGTTGAAAAAAGATAAAGAAGCATTGCAAGCCTTTTTACGTGGGGCAAAAAAAGGGTATGACTTTATGAAGAAAAGCCCTGATGAAGCATTAAATATTTTATTAAATCATCAAGAAAAAGAAAACTTCCCGCTTGTACCAGAAGTTGAAAAAGAAAGCATGAAAATTTTATTAGAGAAGATGGAAACGAAAGATGAGCCATTTTTATCAGATTCAAAAGATTCATGGGAGAAACAAAACAAATGGTTGAAAGACAAAGGAATGACGAAAGAAATTGTTCCTGCCGATGAATTATTCGAAAACATTTTAAAGTAGGCGAATGAATATGAAAAATGAGCTCCATGTAATCTCAAATGGCCATATGCCATTCGAAGAGTTAGTGAATGTAGCGATGCAAATTGAGAGTGAGATTGATTATTTGCATATTCGTGAGCGTGAGAAAAGTACGAAGGAATTATATGAAGGGGTGGAAGGTCTTTTGAAAAAAGGCTTTCCAGCATCTAAGCTTGTTATAAATGATCGAATTGATATCGCCATTTTATTAAACATTCCGCGTGTTCAATTAGGATACCGAAGCGCAGATGTAAGGTTAGTGAAAGAAAAGTTTTCTTATTTGCATGTCGGTTATTCAGTACACTCGTTAGAGGAAGCGATAGTAGCATTTAAAAATGGAGCGGATTCACTCGTTTATGGTCATGTATTTCCGACAGATTGTAAAAAAGGTGTGCCAGCGAGAGGACTTGAAGAAATTTCAGACATTGCAAGCTGTTTATCTATACCGATTACAGCGATTGGAGGAATTACCCCAGAAAACACAGTAGATGTTCTTACTAACGGTGTAAGCGGTATAGCAGTTATGTCCGGAATTGTAAGTAGTAGTAACCCATATAGCAAAGCGAAATCTTATAAGGAATCAATAAGAAAGTGGGCGGAAAAACATGTGTGAGAAGTATGATGTAGCGATTATTGGCGGTGGTGTAATTGGTAGCTCAGTTGCACATTTTCTAGCAGAAAGAGGACATAAAGTAGCAATTATAGAGAAGCAAAAAATTGCATCGGAAGCTTCTAAAGCAGCTGCTGGCCTGCTTGGTGTTCAAGCAGAATGGGATGCGTATGACCCGCTATTTGAACTTGCTAGAGAAAGCCGAGCTATATTTCCACAACTTGCAACAGTTTTACGTGAAAAGACGGGTATTGATATTGGATATGAGGAGAAAGGGATATATCGTATTGCACAAAACGAAGATGAGAAGGAAAGAATTCTTCACATTATGGATTGGCAACAGAAAACAGGTGAAGATTCATATTTTCTAACGGGAGACCATTTACGGGAAAAAGAGCCATTTCTATCCGAATCCATTATAGGAGCGGTATATTATCCGAAAGATGGTCACGTTATTGCACCAGAGCTTACGAAAGCATTCGTGCATTCTGCATCAATTTCCGGTGCGGATATATATGAACAGACAGAAGTGTTTGATATTCGTATTGAAAATAATAAAGTGACTGGTATTGTTACGAGCGAAGGTATAATCACATGCGAAAAAGTGGTGATTGCCGGTGGCTCATGGAGCACGAAGTTACTAGGTCATTTTCACCGCGAATGGGGTACATATCCAGTTAAAGGAGAAGTAGTAGCGGTAAGAAGTAGAAAACCACTTTTAAAGGCACCTATTTTCCAAGAAAGATTTTATATTGCTCCAAAGCGCGGCGGACGTTACGTAATTGGAGCAACGATGAAGCCGCATACGTTTAATAAAACTGTACAACCGGAAAGCATTACTTCTATATTAGAGCGTGCTTATACAATATTGCCAGCTTTAAAAGAAGCAGAGTGGGAAAGCGCATGGGCAGGATTAAGACCACAATCGAATCACGAAGCTCCTTATATGGGAGAACATGAAGAAATAAAAGGTTTATATGCCTGTACGGGCCATTATCGAAACGGCATTTTATTAAGCCCTGTTTCTGGTCAATATATGGCGGATTTAATAGAAGGAAAGCAGGAGAATCACTTGCTAGATTCATTGCTTTCTAAAACGGTTTAGAAAGGGGATGGAAGTTTGAATTTAAAAATTAATGGTAACCAAATTGAAGTACCAGAGAGTGTAAAAACAGTAGCTGAGTTACTTACACATTTAGAGTTAGATAACAGAATTGTAGTAGTAGAGCGTAATAAAGATATTTTACAAAAAGATGATCATACAGATACATCTGTTTTTGATGGAGACCAAATTGAGATTGTAACTTTCGTAGGAGGCGGTTGATTATGTTAAACATTGGACCATTGTCATTTCAGTCTAGACTTTTATTAGGAACAGGGAAATTCCCTGATTTTGACGTACAGCAAAAAGCAATTGACGCTTCTGAAGCTGAAATTTTAACGTTTGCAGTACGTCGTATGGATATATTTGATGCAAAGCAACCTAATTTATTAGAGAAGCTTGATGTGAAAAAATATACGTTATTACCAAATACAGCTGGAGCAAAAAATGCTGAAGAAGCTGTTCGTATTGCAAAATTAGCAAAAGCTTCAGGGCTTTGTGACATGATCAAAGTTGAAGTTATTGGTGATGATAGAACGTTGTTACCTGATCCAGTAGAAACGTTAAAGGCATCTGAAATGTTACTAGAAGAAGGGTTTATCGTACTTCCGTACACATCTGATGATGTTGTATTAGCACGTAAATTACAAGAACTAGGTGTGCATGCAATTATGCCAGGAGCATCACCAATCGGTTCAGGGCTTGGTATTGTAAATCCGTTAAATTTAAGCTTCATTATTGAACAAGCGACAGTACCGGTTATCGTTGATGCAGGTATTGGTAGCCCAGCTGATGCAGCGTTTGCGATGGAATTAGGAGCAGATGGTGTGTTATTAAATACGGCTGTATCAGGAGCAAAAGATCCTATTAAGATGGCATACGCAATGAAGTTAGGTATTGAGGCAGGTCGCATAGGCTTTGAAGCGGGGCGTATTGCACGTAAACGTTGTGCAACTGCAAGCAGTCCTTTAGAAGGAATGAGTGTAGTTGAATAATCGATATTCTCGCCAAGAACTATTTTCTCCAATTGGGGAAGAAGGACAGCAAAAGATAAGAGAAAAGCATGTGCTTATTATCGGCGCAGGCGCACTTGGTAGTGCAAATGCAGAAATGTTTGTAAGAGCTGGTGTTGGGAAGATAACAATTGTTGACCGTGATTATGTCGATTGGAGTAATTTACAAAGACAACAATTGTATGCAGAGAGCGACGTGAAAAATAATCTTCCGAAGGCTATAGCGGCTAAAAAGCGTTTAGAAGAGATTAATAGTGATGTAACAATAGAGGCCCTCGTTCAAGATGTAACAGCTGAGGAGCTAGAAGAACTTGTTACAAACGTTGATGTAATAATTGATGCGACTGATAATTTTGAAACACGTTTTATTGTGAATGATATAGCACAAAAATATTCTATTCCATGGATTTATGGTGCATGTGTAGGCAGTTACGGTCTTTCTTACACAATTCTTCCTAGTAAAACACCATGTTTATCATGTTTATTACAATCGATTCCGCTTGGCGGGGCGACATGTGATACAGCGGGTATTATATCACCTGCTGTATCTCTTGTCGTTTCTCATCAAGTAACAGAAGCTCTTAAACTGTTAGTAGAAGATTATAAATCACTTCGAGATGGACTTGTATCGTTTGATATGTGGAAGAATGAGTATTCATGTATGAATGTGCAAAAACTTCGCAAACATAATTGTCCTTCGTGCGGAGAGAATGCATTATATCCGTATTTAAATAAAGAGAATACATCGAAAACAGCAGTTTTATGCGGGAGAAATACAGTTCAAATTAGACCACCTCATAAAGAAGAAATGGATTTTGAACAATATAAACAGCTACTAGAAGGCCGTGTGAATGATTTAAATGTAAATCCATATTTACTATCTTTCTCTGTTGAAGAAAAGAGGTTAGTTGCCTTCAAAGATGGCCGTGTACTTGTACATGGAACGAAAGATATAAGCGAAGCAAAGACGATTTATCATCGCTATTTTGGATAGAAAAGGATGAGTGAGATGGAAGTGAATAAAGCTTTAACAATTGCAGGATCTGATAGCGGCGGTGGTGCTGGTATTCAAGCGGATTTAAAAACATTCCAAGAGCTTGGTGTGTATGGGATGACGGCTATTACGGCAATTACTGCTCAAAATACGCTTGGCGTTCAAGGGGTATATCCTGTTCCATTAGAAGGTATTACGGAACAGCTGAATTCAATTGGTACGGATTTAACACCAGATGCAGTGAAACTAGGAATGTTATTTAGTAGTGAAATTATTCAAATTGTGGCAGAACAGATTAAGAAATTTGGTTGGAATAATATTGTGCTAGATCCTGTTATGATTGCAAAGGGCGGAGCATCATTATTACAGCAAGAAGCAGTTCAAGCATTAAAGGAATATTTATTACCAGTAGCAACAGTTATTACACCGAATGTTCCAGAAGCTGAAGTGTTAACTGGGATGGAGATTCATAATATAGAAGATAGTAAGAAAGCTGCGAAAGTATTGCACGAATTAGGTGCTAAATATGTGCTTATGAAGGGCGGACATGCGGAATATCAAGGTAATGAAGTAATTGATTTACTCTTTGATGGAGAAGAGTTTATTGAATTTAGAAGTGAACGAATTCCTTCGAAACAAACGCACGGAAGTGGCTGTACATTTGCTTCAGCAGTTACAGCTGGACTTGCGAAAGGATACTCAATGGACGAAGCAGTTCAAGAGGCAAAACGATTTATTAGTATAGCAATTGAAGAGCCATTGAATATTGGTAGTGGTCATGGACCGACGAATCATTTTGCGTATAAATTGAATAAAGCATAAGCATGAAGAATGAAAAGGCCAGTTTTACAACTGGCTTTTTTTGTTTACTTTTTCCAAATACAAGAGTAATATATCAGCCAGAATACATTTTTTGTAATACGCTGAGTCCAAATATATGGAGCGGAGGAACCAATTTTGTGCATCGTCACTTGGGGTGAATCTTTCAGTTTTGAAAGTAGGGCTACTCTCAAAGCCCGAATCCGACAGCTAACTTCGTAAGCGTTTTGAGAGAGGACGGTGCCATGATGGATACATCACTTCATCGATCCGATTAGTATAGGGGAATATCAATCTACGTTTGAATTCTTTTATGCTAAGGAGGATGAGGTACATGGAACTAACACTTATTTGTGTTGGAGAAAAAAACAAGGTAAAGAGTTTAAGAGAGCTAGTAGCATTTCAGCATGAGTTAATTATTTTTACAGCCAATGAAGAGATAGCGGCTGAAGTTAGAGATTATGGGTTTGAATCAGCTTATAGCTGTAATAAGGAGAAAGATTTTACTAGTATGTGCACACGAATTAAGAAGGTGATTTTACTAGGGGATGAGCTTCCAACAGTTAGTTTCTTCACAGAACACATTCGTTTTTCTTTTCAAGCGCCTATTACTGTTGTTACAAGGAATAAACGATATCCAGCGCGGCTCTATGAAACAATTGGAGCTAAATTTGTCGTGTTTACGAACTGTGATAATATTTCGTTTTTATTTTTTGAATAGGGCGGGGGAAGAAATGATGAAGGTACTATTACTTGGAGATATAGCAAATCGTTGGGCAGTATCGGTAGAGCGAGTTCAAGAATTGATTCAGATTGATCCCCTTTTTCCAGGGCCATATATTATATTACCATCAAAAGATGCTTTGTATTTAGAGATGGATATTACCGAGTATGAGCAGCTACATGCAGAATTGACACAAGTTTATATTCGCGGGAGAAATTTACGTGCATTTTTACGTGGTAAATAAATTCTGAATGAAAACGAGAGCGAATGTTAAGTGTGCCTAAGTGGGGTGCTTATATACATCCGCTCTTTTTTTATATATAAAAGGTCATTTCTATGAAAAAGAAAGAAAAGACAAGAAAACAGATGAAAGAATATTAATAATACTCAATGTAAGCGTTTAAATAGCGTAATATTTTCTTATTTTAAGTAATTTACCTCTTTACAAGTGAAATATAGAGGAGTATATTTACTCTCATAAATCATTTATCAAATTTCCAAAAAAAACCTAAAATCGCTGAGTTCCAGAAATGGAGCGGGGGAACCAATTTTGTGCATCGTCACTTGGGGTGAATCTTTCAGTTTTGAAAGTAGGGCTACTCTTTAGGCCCGAATCCGACAGCTAACCTCGTAAGCGTTTAGAGAGGAGGTTTACTTTTTGTTGTTCATTTTTTGAACACTGAGTAGAGCTCAGTGTTCTTTTTTAATATTTTAATGGTAAATTTTAACATTTAAAGTGAGGGATTGTTATGTTAGATGTTGTGATGATCGGGATTTTTGTTGTATTAGTAGCATCGATGGCAAGTCTTGCAAGTTGGTCAGATAAAGTTGTGAAAGAAGGGAAGCAATCATGATGATTGCCTTATCGGTTATTGTTGCAGCGATTACGGTGTACTTAGTATACGCATTATTAAATCCAGAAAAGTTTTAATTAGGGGGAATCATTCATTATGATTTGGGTTGCAGTCATTATTACAATGCTCTTGTTTATTTTAGTAGCAAAGCCAACGGGGATTTATTTAGAGAAAGCCTTTCAAGGTAGCAAAATGCTAGATAAAGTATTCGGGCCTTTTGAGAAACTTATTTTTAAAATTACAGGTGTAAAAGGATACAATCAAACGTGGAAACAGTATGCATTATCATTAGTTCTACTCAACGGATTTATGATTGTCGTTGTATATTTCATTTTTAGATTACAAGGTGTATTGCCATTAAATCCAGCGCATATTGAAGGGATGGAGCCTACGCTCGCTTTTAATACAGCGATTAGTTTTATGGCTGATACAAACTTACAACATTACAGCGGTGAAAATGGTTTATCTTATTTATCACAATTAATCGGGATTACATTTTTAATGTTTGCGGCACCAGCAACGACGTTAGCGATTGTTATGGCTTTTATAAGAGGACTTGCTGGAAAAGAACTTGGTAACTTTTTCGTTGATTTTACGAGGGCGTTAACGAGAGTGTTTCTTCCTATCGCATTTATTGCAGCGTTAGTCTTTGTCGCACTTGGTGTACCACAAACGTTAGATGGGGCGGTTACAGCACAAACGATTGATGGAGCAAAACAAAGTATTTTACGCGGGCCTGTTGCATCATTCGTTTCTATTAAGGAACTTGGGAATAACGGCGGTGGATTTTTCGGGGCAAACTCTACACATCCTTTTGAAAATCCAGGACAAATGAGTAATATTTTGCAAATGATGCTTATGATGTTATTACCAACAGCACTGCCATTTACGTACGGACGAATGGTAGGAAATAAAAAACAAGGGCGTATCCTTTTCGTTTCACTATTCATGGTGTTTTTACTAGGATTTATAACGATTACGACATCTGAACTAAACGGGAATCCGGCATTAAATGGAATGGGTATCGAACATGTACAAGGAAGTACAGAAGGGAAAGAAGTACGATTTGGAACAGTATTTTCTTCACTATACGCAACAGTAACGACAGCTGCTGAAACAGGGGCCGTTAATACGATGCATGATACGTTAACGCCAATTGGCGGTTTAGTTCCACTCGTAAATATGATGTTGAATACAGTATACGGCGGTGTTGGAGCGGGCTTTATTAATATTATTATGTATGCAATTATTGCAGTTTTTATATCTGGGTTAATGGTCGGAAGAACACCAGAGTTTTTAGGTAAAAAGATTGAAGGTAAGGAAATGAAATTAATTGCAGTAACGATTCTATTTCATCCATTACTTATCTTAGGATTTTCTGCATTAGCTCTTTCAACAAGTTTAGGAACGGATGCGATTTCTCATTCCGGTTTTCACGGTTTAACGCAAGTTGTATATGAATACACATCGTCAGCTGCGAATAATGGATCTGGATTTGAAGGATTAGCAGATAATACACCGTTTTGGAATATTACGACTGGTTTAGTTATGTTTTTAGGACGCTATTTCAGTTTAATTACGATGCTAGCTGTAGCAGCTTCATTGAAAGAGAAGACGGTAGTACCAGAAACAGTCGGAACGTTCCGTACGGATAATGGTTTATTTGGAGGAATCTTTATTGGAACGATTGTAATTGTTGGTGCATTAACATTTTTCCCGATGTTAGTACTTGGCCCAATTGCAGAATTTCTTACATTGAAGTAATGGAGGGTAAATAATGAGACCGGTAGTAGTAAAAGAAAAACAATTGAACGATTCACAAATACATGCTGTAGAAGATGAAGTTAGACAAGCGAAAACGTTGGATCGTGATATCGTGACGCATGCGATGAAACAATCCTTTGCGAAATTGAATCCGAAAGTAATGATAAAGAATCCGATTATGTTCATTGTGGAAATTGGGTTTATCATTACGTTCATTTTATCTTTTCTCCCAAGCAGTTCTAGTAGTGTACCAGGATGGTTTAATATAACAGTTTCTCTTATTCTATTATTTACAGTTTTATTTGCTAACTTTGCAGAAGCGTTAGCTGAAGGCCGTGGTAAAGCGCAAGCCGATTCTTTAAAACAATCGAAGAAAGATGTGTTTGCAAATGTCGTAAAAGAAAATGGAGACATTGTTCAAGTTTCAGCAACTGATCTGAGAAAAGGTGACGTTGTTATCGTAAAACAAGGGGAAATGATTCCAAATGATGGTGAAGTAATAAAAGGGTTAGCGTCTGTCGATGAATCTGCAATAACAGGAGAATCAGCCCCTGTTATAAAAGAAGCGGGTGGCGATTTTTGTTCCGTAACAGGCGGAACGATGGTCGTAAGTGATGAGATTACAATTGTTATTACAAGTAATCCTGGAGAATCATTTATTGATAAAATGATTTCATTAGTAGAAGGGGCTGCTCGTCAAAAAACGCCGAATGAGATTGCTTTAAATACAGTATTAACGAGTTTAACGCTTATTTTCTTAATCGTTGTTGTGACGTTGCCAATTTTCACGAATTATTTAGGGTTTCAAATTGATACAGCTGTACTTGTAGCATTGTTAGTTTGTTTAATTCCAACGACAATTGGTGGGTTATTATCGGCAATTGGTATAGCTGGGATGGACCGCGTGACAAAGTTTAACGTGTTAGCAATGTCAGGGAAAGCAGTAGAAGCTGCGGGCGATATTAATACAATTATTTTAGATAAAACAGGTACGATTACTTTCGGGAACCGAATGGCACATACACTGCTTCCAGTAGGAAATGAAACGATTGAGCAAGTTGGAAAGTGGGCTGCTATTAGTTCTGTTTTAGATGAAACACCAGAAGGTCGATCTGTTATAGAATATGTGCAAACGAAATCTATATCATATAATCGAGAACTTGCAGAACAAGGGGAGTTCGTTCCGTTTAAAGCAGAAACAAGAATGAGTGGTGTCGATTTACAGGACGGAACGAAAGTGAGAAAAGGTGCTGTAGGTAGCGTGATTGAATGGGTTCGATCACAAGGTGGAAAGATTCCAAAAGATGTGAATCAAAAAGCAGATTTCATTTCAAAAGAGGGTGGAACACCACTTGTAGTGGCAGTAGATGATCGTATTTACGGTTTAATTTATTTAAAGGATACGGTAAAACCTGGTATGCGTGAGCGTTTTGAACAATTACGTCAGATGGGGATTAAAACGGTTATGTGTACAGGGGATAACCCATTAACAGCAGCAACAATTGCAAAAGAAGCAGGTGTAGATGAATTCGTTGCCGAGTGTAAACCAGAAGATAAAATTGCAGTTATTAAAGCAGAGCAAGATAAAGGGAAGCTTGTAGCGATGACAGGTGATGGTACAAATGATGCGCCGGCGTTAGCGCAAGCCGACGTTGGATTAGCGATGAATAGCGGTACGACAGCTGCAAAAGAAGCAGCAAATATGATTGATTTAGACTCGAATCCAACGAAAATTATTGAGGTTGTAGGAATTGGTAAGCAATTGTTAATGACGCGCGGGGCGTTAACGACGTTTAGTATTGCGAATGATATAGCAAAATATTTTGCAATTATTCCAGCGATGTTCACACTTGCGATTCCGCAAATGGAAGCATTGAACATTATGAAATTAACGTCACCACTGTCAGCAATTTTATCAGCATTAATATTTAACGCTGTTATTATTCCATTACTTATTCCATTAGCGATGAAAGGAATCGCATATAAACCGATGAGCTCTAATGCATTGCTTAGCAGAAACTTACTCATTTACGGGCTTGGCGGGGTTATCGTTCCGTTCATTGGAATTAAGGTAATTGATATGATTGTCGGCTTGTTCATATAAGGAAGAGGGGAAAAAGATGGCGAAGAAACAAAGTATACTATCACCAATTATTCGTATTACTTTTACATTTTTAGTTTTGTGCGGCCTCGTATACCCGCTTATTGTAACTGGTATTGCACAAGCGGTAATGAAGGATAATGCGGATGGAAGTCTTATATATAATGATAAGGATGAAATAGTTGGTTCGAAATTAATCGGTCAAAATTTCACAGATCCACGTTATTTTCATGGACGTGTCTCTAGTATAGAATATAAAGCAGAAGCATCTGGTTCAAATAACTATGCACCGTCTAATCCAGATTTAGAGAAACGAGTAGAGAAAAGTATGGAAGACTGGAAGAAACAAAATCCAACCGTTCCAGTTACAGAAGTACCGATAGACTTAGTGACGAATTCAGGTTCAGGGCTTGATCCTGACATTAGTCCAAAGGCAGCGTCTGTGCAGGTAGATCGTATCTCTAAAATAACGAATATTCCGAAAGAAAAGTTAAATCAATTGATTAAGGAACAAACAGAAGGTGCTACCCTCGGTTTATTTGGAGAAGATCGCGTAAACGTCTTAAAGTTAAACTTAGAATTACAGAAATTAATGAAATAGTAACAGTACTACCTCAATCTAACGGATTGAGGTAGTGTTGTTTCGCAAGAAGGGTTGTGAGTGTTTTGTATGCGGATGATTATAAACCGACGTTTCAAAGGCGAACGCCAGAGGAATATTTAGAATACATTCGTCAACAAAATCGTGGGAAATTAAAGCTATACGTAGGGGCTGCCCCAGGCGTAGGGAAAAGTTATAAAATGCTTTTTGATGCACGAGAGATGAAAAAAGACGGCATTGATATTGTAATTGGTTTAATTGAAACACATGGTAGAAAAGAGACGGAAGAAGCAATTGCTGATTTAGAAAAAGTTCCTTTAAAAGAAATAGAGTATAAAGGAAAAGTATTTTATGAACTTGATGTAGCAGGAATTATAAAGCGTGGCCCGCAAGTAGTTGTAGTGGATGAACTTGCACATAGTAACATTCCTGGGTCTAAAAATAAGAAGCGTTACATGGATGTGCAAGAATTGTTAGATGCCGGTATATCTGTATTATCTGCGTTTAATATTCAACATTTAGAAAGCGTTCATGACATTGTAGCTCAAATTACGAATGTAAAAGTACGGGAACGTATTCCAGACTTTATTTTACAAAAAGCAAATGAAATTCAGCTCGTTGATGCAACGCCCGAGGTATTAAGGAAGAGATTAATAGATGGAAAGATATATAAGGAAGAAAAAATTCAGCAAAGCTTACAAAATTTCTTTACGCTTAATAATCTAGGGGCACTCAGAGAGTTATCGCTTCGTGAAGTTGCCGATGATATGGACGAGAAAATTAGCCAAACATTAATAGAACCGATTGGCGTAAAAGAAAAAATTCTCGTTTGTGTACAATACAGTTCAACAGCAGAGAAATTAATAAGACGGGGATGGCGCATGGCTGATCGGTTAAACGCTGAATTGTATGTGCTAAACGTTGAGAGGGAAAATGTAGATTCTCTTTCAGCAAGGAAAAAGCAAACAATTGAAGAGTGGAAGTTGCTAACGAATCAATTTGATGCGAGTTTTGTATTAGAAGAAGCAAAAGGAAGAAAACCAGCTGATGTTATTATCGAAGTTGCCCAGAGACTACAAGTAACACAAGTTTTACTCGGACAATCAGCGAGAACAAGATGGGAGGAAATACGAAAAGGGTCTATTGTAAATGAAATTATGAGACAAACGAAGCATATTGATATTCATATTGTTGCGGATCAAAGAGCTTAAATAGAGCCCACCTTTCGGGGGCTCTATTTTGCCTTTTGTGCGGTAGAGAAACGTAACATTTTTATTGCGTATAAAACTATAAGTAGAAATGTAACTGCTCCTATAAAGAAAATCCAAAAGTAATTTTGATTAAATAAAAGAAACCCACCTACAATAGGCCCTGTACCCATACCAAGATAGCGAATGAAGTTGTACATACCGATAGCTGTTGCGCGTTCTTGTACGAATTCTTCCGTTAATAAAGTAGTGTGAGTTGGCATAGAAAGTCCCATGCTAAAACCGTATAAAGAGGTAACGATAATGACGGTTGGGATATTGTTGCTATATGCGAAAGAGAATAAAGTGATACATATAATATTGAAGAAACTAGTGATGAATAAAGCTTGCTTTGTTGTGAACTGTTTTTGCAAAAATTTGTAGCAATAACTTCCTAACATAATAGAAAGGGACATTGGTACAAACATAAGACCAATTTCACTTGCGTGTAGATGATATATATTTGTTAATATGCTAGGCAAAAAAACGAGGAAACAGAAATACATACAAAATTGAATAAAGCCAATAAGTGTAATAGAAAATCCAGTTTTATTTTTTAAGATAAGCCAGTAATTCTTTTTTGCTTTAGGTTGTTTAATTACATTTGGTTTTGTTTCTGGAAGTAGTGAAATGTTTATAATTAATAAGATGATGCCAATTGTAGATAAAAACAGAAATACAGATAAGTGGCCGTGTATACTGCCGAGATAACCACCTATAAGAGGGCCGATCGCAGGTGCGAGAGCAAGTAACATTTGATAAAGGCTCATCGCTTTTCCGCGTTCTTTTCCTTCAAATAAATCACCGATAATCGTTGCTGCAACTACAGGTATAGCCGCTATTCCTATAGCTTGAACAGCTCTAAAAAATAGAAATAAGTAAATGTTTGGTGAGAAAGCACAACCAATTGAGCCGATTGTACTAATAATTAAACTAGGGATAAGGACAAATTTTCTTCCTTTTGTATCAATTAAAGGTCCGTATATGAGCTGCATAATCGCAAGAATGAATGTGAAAAGTGAAACGGTTAAACTTACAAGATAAAGAGAAGTATGAAACGAATTTTGAATCATCGGTAAGATCGGTGTGTAAATATTTTGAGCGAAGGAACTGAGTAAGGCACTCATACAGACAACATATAAAATGAAATTCAGTTTGGTTTTTTCCATAATTGCTAACCTCCTTATTTTTAGTTTCTTAGGAAACTAAATTTATTTTAACATGATTTTCTCACTTGTAAAGATGGAGAAATGATTTTAAAATGGTATATAGTTAAATTGTTTCTTTGGAAACTTAGGAGGCGAACGGATTGGAACGTACAGCGAAACAAATGGAAATAATTTCGGATATTCGTACACTTTTTCATAAAAAAGAAGAGCATTTGAAAGAAAAAAATGAGAAGTTTCTTCGTGAGACAGGTGTAAGTGGTATGTCTTTATCTGAGTTACATGTTATCGAGTGTATCGGACAAAATGGTCTCATGAATGTAACGGCTATTACGACAGAAATGGGAATGACGAAGGGCGCGATCTCTAAAATTTGTACAAAGTTATTTCAAAAGCAGTTCGTTGAGAAGATGCAAATGTTAGATAATCAAAAAGAAATTTTCTTCCGCTTAACGGAAAGAGGAAATGAAATATATAAAGCTCATGAAAAGTTGCATAAACAAGCGGAAGAAAAGTGGCTGTTACTTTTAGATGGATATACGAAAGAAGAGCAAGATTTTATTCAAAGGTTTATAAAGGATGTCTCTGATCATTTGGAAATATAATTGGAAGAAAAAATACTTTTTTCTCAAGCCTTTTGAATATAATTTCTGAAAGAACTCATATATAATAGAAAAAGATACTTAACATAGTGAATAATTAAAGAGTCAATATATATAGAGGAGAGAGTAACATGCTTGAAAATACGGGGTTAGTATTAGAAGGCGGCGGTATGCGTGGTGTATATACGGGCGGGATATTAGAATATTTTATGGAACAAGATTTATATTTTCCATATGTGATTGGTGTATCAGCTGGTGCTTGTCATGCAGCGTCGTATCTTTCCAGACAAAGAAATAGAAATAAAACAGTCAATATTGATTATGCATCACATCCACAATATTTATCGTATAAAAACTTGTGGAAAAAACGTCAACTATTTGATATGGATTTCATTTTTCATGAAATTCCAGAAAAGCATGTGCCGTTTGATTTTGAAACATATTTCAATAGTCCAGAGCGTTTCCTTGTAGGGACAACAGATTGTGAAACAGGACAATCTATTTACTTTGAAAAAGAGGGAACGAATGATGATGCGCTAAATTTATTACAAGCATCTAGTTCATTACCTTTCATTGCACCAGTAGTAAATTACCGTGGTAAGCAATTGTTAGATGGCGGGATTTCTGATCCGATTCCAGTTCGTAAAGCGCAAGAAGACGGATTTAAAAAATCAGTCGTTATTTTAACGAGAAATCATGGTTACGCAAAGAAAAAATCAAAATTTGGTTGGGTTGCTGCGAAAGCTTATAAAAAATATCCGAACCTTGTTAACACAATGCTGAATCGTTATGAGGTGTATAACGAAACGCTGCACTACATTGAAAAAGAAGAGCAAGCGGGTAATTTATTTGTGATCCGCCCAGAAGTGCCGCTTCAAGTAGATCGTATGGAAAAAGATACAGCAAAACTACAAAGTTTATATGAGCAAGGCTATGAGGATGCAAAGAGACAATTTGCAGATTTGCAGGCGTTTTTGCAAAAATAAATTTTAGGCTGCGGAGAAGAATTTCTCTGCAGTCTTTTTTATTATTGATTTCAATACCGAATGTTGGTTATACACATTTTTGGGAATATGGTAAAAACGTGTAGAGAGGTGATACATATGGAAAATGTATATAAAGGACTTAGACATACTGGATTTACTATGTTGCTTATTTTTGGTGGTGTATTTTTATTTCGTTTGCTCATGCATGATGAAATGTTATTAGATCAGCTTATTGGTTTTAGTATAGGAATGGTAATGATTATTTCATCAGTGTTCATTCAAAAGTATAGTAAAGAATTACAGGTAAATGAGAAATATTAAAGGTTTCTAACCTCTTTTAAGTAGTTTGGTCGTAGAGGAGGTTTTCATTTCTTCTATTATTTATGTATTTAATAATGGAATGGGAGAGCTGATGATAGCAATCTTCTTAGGTGTTACAGCAATAGCAAACGGTCTTCTGCTCCTTGCGTTGAAGTAGTTCGTGTGATTGTTGCAAAAGGAAAGTAGCGCATTAACGGGCAGTAAGACCCCCACCTCAAAATTCGGCGAAAGCAAAGAAGTTAGGTGGGGGATCAACTGCCCGTAAATGCCCGATTGGTGAAGCCTAATAATAAGTGGGGGGAAGAAAACCCCCACTTATTAAAGTTTCACTTTATTTACGTTTCTTTTTAATAAATGAAAAGGCTAAAGCAGCAATTAAAATACTGCCCTTAATGATATCTTGTGCATAATAAGGAACGTTCATCATTGTAAGGCCGTTTAATATGATTCCAATTAATACGGAACCAAGAAATGTTCCGATGACATTTGGTTTCTTAGCACCGAACATTGCATAACCGATATAGGCAGCTGCAACTGCATCCATTAATAATGGAGCGCCAGCTGAAACTTGTCCTGTGCCAACACGGCTACATAGAATAATACCGCCAATAGAGGCAAGTAAACCGCTAATCATATAAGCATATACACGGTAACGATCAGTAGGAATACCAGCTAGTCTAGCAGCTTCTCGATTCCCACCTGTCATATAAAAGAAACGACCGTACGTTGTTTTTTCTAAAAATACATATGCAATCAAAACGACAATAAGCATGATAATGACAGGGACTGGAATTCCTAAGATAGAACCTTGACCGATAAATAAAAAGGATGGAATAAAATGTCCTTTGGCACCAGACATTCCTTCATAAATAGAAGATCCTTTTGAAAATGTTAAGTGTAGTCCATTCACGATATACATGATACTTAATGTAGCTAGTAAATCTGGTAGTTTAATTCGGATAACGAGTAGTGCATTTAATAATCCAACTAATAGCCCACAAAGAATAGGAACAAGGAGTGTGACTAATAGTTCTTGTCGATATAAAATGAGACAGGAAGCAGTGGCAATGGTTGCTAAACTAGCGGTAGAGCCGACCGATAAATCAAACCCATCTACAATTAATGTAAAGGTAACACCAATTGCAAGTAACGTTACGATAGAAATGGAGCGTAAAACATCACTAATATTGTTGTATGTTAAAAAAGAATCGTTGGCGATAGAGAAGAAAATTGTAACACCTATAATGATAGCAATCGTACTGAATTGATAAAAAAGATGAGTAGGTAAATATAGTTTCTTAGTTTTTGTTTTATGAACGAGATTCAATGGAATAACTCCCTTCAGATAAATGTAAAAGCTGTTCAGGAGATAGTTCGTTTGGTAAGTATTCACCTACAAATTCTCCGTTTGCCAGTATAAGAATGCGATCAGCGATATGTAGTGCTTCATCTTGTTCTCCTGTGAAGTAAATTACGGAACTTCCGTTTTCAGTAATGTTACGAATGAATTGAAAAATGTCTTGTTTTGCAGCTATGTCTACACCTTTAGTTGGCTCGTCTAAAAGAAATAGATTCGGTTTGAATCCATGCCACTTTGCAATCGAGACTTTTTGTTGATTTCCACCGCTAAGTGAATGAATAAAGGCTTTTGGGTCATTCGGTGAAATGCTGAAAGAAGAAATTGCCGTAGTAGCATTATTTAATTCGGTTTGTTTTCGTCTCCAACCTGATTGGTGTAAATTAGTGTGGCTTATAATATTTTCCGAAAGAAACACGCCTTGTTTTCTTCTTTCTTCTGGTACAAGTGCGATTTTCGCTTTAATCGCATCCCGCGGTGTTTTAATCGTTATATTTTGACCGTTTATTTCTGCGTGATAAGTATGATGAGCACCAAATAACGTTTCAGCAAGTGTTGTTTTGCCACTGCCAATTAATCCGTATATCACAACAGTTTCACCTTTCCGTACGGTGAGAGAAAGGGGAGAATGGTTTTTGTGTAATGGAAGTTCTTGTGCTTTAAATAATTCTTCGTTCCCTTGTTTTGGTGCTGCATTAATAGGAAGTGTCAGTTGTTTTCCAGTCATCGATTCCACAATTTGTTGATCTGTAACCTTTGTAATCGCTTTAGAAAGTGCGACTTTACCGTTATGTAATACAGTTACATCATCCGCAAAATTTCGAATCTCTGATAAACGATGAGAAATTAAGATGATGCCAATTCCTTTTGATGTTAAATCTTTTAATAGTTGTCCGAAGGTTTCAACTTCTTTCGGTCCAAGAGAAGAAGTAGGCTCATCTAATAAAAGATAATTTGTATTGTTGGATAAAGCTCTTGCGATAAGAAGTAATTGTTTTTCATGTAATGAGCAGTTTGAAACATCTTCCGAAACATTTAAATCTACCTGTACAGTTTGCAAATGTTGTTTAGCGAGTGCGACTAATTTTGACTTTGAAAATAGTACTTTATTTTGCATTGCTAAATGATCGATAAGTACATTTTCTAATACAGATAATCCCGGAATAAGTCCATGATCTACTTCTTGTGTTACGAAAGAAACACCGTGCTTTTTTGCATCGCGTGGCGAAGTAAAGGAAACAGACTGATTATCAATTTTTATATCGCCAGCAACTGGTTGAATTTCACCAGTTGCTATTTTCAGTAGAGTACTTTTCCCAGCACCGTTCATTCCTAGTAGGGCATGAACTTTTCCTTTTTGAATATGGATAGAAACATCTTCTAGAACAGGTGTAGCGGCATGATAAGAATGTGTAATGTGTTGAAGAGAGAATGTCATCATTTTTTCTCCTTCTCTAATTTTTTCATCCAAGGAGAATACGCATCTTTCGAGTCTCCCCAACCGTTTATATGTTTTGATAATTGATCCATTGTTATATTTTCTTTTGGTAAACTATTTTTCTTTACTAAATAAGGTTCTAGTGAATAAATATCTGGCGTTTGTTCACCGGCAATTTTTTTGTATAAGAATCGTACTTGAACTTTCCCTACTTCAGCTGGATCCGTTGCAGCCGTAGCAGACCAAGGTGAGTTTTCTTTTTGCATAAGTTGTAAATCTTCATTACTTAAGTCAATGCTGTATACTTTTATATCTGTACGACCAGCTTGTTCAAGTGCTTTAACAGCTCCTTTAGCAAACTCATCCCACGAAGCGAAAATGGCTTGTAAATCTCCTTCTTTCGGATATTTTTTTAGTAAAGCTTCTACTTGTGTTTGTGTATCAAGTGGTGTGTTATTACTAGCAGTACCGAATCGCGCAATTTCTTTTATATTTGGATACCGTTTATAAAAAGCATCAATGATAACGTTACGACGTTCCATTGGAGCAAATCCGCCAACCCATACGACTGCGATATTTCCTTGTCCATTCAAATCTTCTGCTAACGTTTTTAATGATTTCCATGCAAGACTATAGTCATCTTGATCAATAATCGTTACACCTGGTAAGCGTAGATCGTTATCAAACGCGACTACGGGAATGTTCGCCTGTAACGCTTTTTCTATCCCAGGTTTTAATGCTTCAGATCGGCCATGATCAATTAAAATACCATCCACTTTTGAATTAATAGCAGTATCTAAATTTGCAGCCATTTTTGCTAAATCGTTATCAGAATTGTAGACTTGTACACTACCGCCAAATAGCTCGACTTGTTTTTTGACGCCCTCAATATATTGAGAGGAAAAAGTTCCGATAGACATTTGCATAATTAATGCGATTTTTAATGGCTTTTTTATTTGCTTTGGAATTTCTGTTTGTAAATGATTTTCAACTGTTGTAGTTACTTTTTTCACCGTTTGTTGCTTTTGTGAAGAGATAGCATCTTGTTCATTTGTACAAGCCGTCAATGTAAGTAATAGAAAAATAAGTACGATGGAACACAATTTTTTCATAAAAAAATCCCTCCTAAACTAAGAAGAGAGGGGAGGGAGTGAAAATAAAAAACGCCTTTTCATATAGAAAAGACGTCTTATCATATTACTCTTATCTTTCAACACAACGTGTTGTAAGAATTAGCACCGTGCCCATAAATGGGTCGGTTGCCGGGCTTCGTAGGGCTCATCCCTCCACCTGCTCTTGATAAGACATCGAATATTTAACTATTTTGAATTATTCCATGATTCTGTACAGTTGTCAAATGTTTTTTGAAAATAAAAAATCCCTCAGAAAGAGGGATTTTAATGTGGTAAGAATATCAATTGATAAGCGAACAAGATTCCGAATACATACACAAGCGGGTGAACAGAACGGAATTTACCTTTTGCCACTTTCATAAGTGGGTATGAAATAAATCCAAGTGCGATACCTGTTGCGATACTTGATGTAAGTGGCATGCTTAAGATTACTAAGAATGCTGGGAATGCTTCATCAAATGAATCCCAATCGATGTGGCGAACTGAACCCATCATAAGACTACCAACGATAATTAGTGATGGTGCAGTAATAGCTGATACACCAGATACAGCGCTCACTAATGGTCCAAAGAAAGCTGCTAATGCGAATAGAACAGCTACTGTAACTGTTGTTAAACCAGTACGGCCACCAGCTGCAACACCAGCAGAAGATTCAATGTAAGCTGTTGATGGTGTTGTTCCGAACATAGAACCGATTGTTGCTGAGAATGAGTCAGATAGAAGAGCTCGTCCTGCTTTTGGAAGCTTTCCGTCTTTCATAAATCCACCTTGTTGCGCAACGCCAAGTAGTGTACCTGTTGTATCGAATAGTGTAACAAGGAAGAATGAGAATACAACGCCGTACAATCCGTAGTTAATTACATCAGATACAGCAGTAATTGGATTTGATACGATAATTCCTTCTGGTAATCCAGGCATTGATGTAACACCGTTTGAGAACGTTAATTGTCCTGTGAAGAAAGCGATAAGACCAGTTAATAGCATGCCGATAAATAGCGCACCATTTACATTTAAAGACATAAGGACAATTGTAATTCCAAGTCCAGCTAATGCTAGTAAAACTGGAGCAGAGTGAAGATCACCAAGTCCAACTAAGTTTGCATCGTTTTTTGTAACGATACCTGTTAAACGTAAACCGATAAAGGCGATAAATAGTCCGATACCAGCAGTAATTGCGTGTTTTAAGTTTTCAGGAATGGCTTCCATTAATTTTGTACGGAAAGATGTGAATGATAACAAAATTAAAATCATACCTGCTACGAATACAGCAGAGAATGCAATTGCGAAAGTCATGCCTTCATGAGCTTTTACAACAGAGTAAGAGAAGTAAGCATTTAATCCCATACCTGGTGCAATTGCGATTGGTAAGTTTGTAAAGATCGCCATAAATAATGTTCCGACAACAGCAGCGATAATTGTTGCTGTAAATGCTTGTTCAAATGGAACACCTGCATCCCCAAGGATGACAGGGTTTACGACAATGATATATGCCATTGTTAAGAAGGTAATAATACCTGCCATAATTTCAGTTTTAATAGAAGTTTTATGTTTTGAAAGGTTAAACATATAAACATCCTTTCTGTTTACGAATAATTTTCACAACAGTTATATATAATATTCGTTTTTTAACTATTTTGCAATAGTTTTGTATAAAAAGTTTACAACAATTCATATTTTGTGTCTTAAATTCGAATATTAATCGTAAAACTATGTGTGAATTGTAGTTTTTTATTGTGCACATGATAAGGAAAAGGAGCTGAAGGAAGTTATGCCACAGCAAAAAAGCTTTTTAACAATGCCAGCCCAACATCAAAATAAACAGCCTGGTATTGAATCATTAATGAATCCACTTCCGCAGTTTGAAGATCCCAATTATAAGGGAAGTGAAAAGTTAAAGGGGAAGAATGTGTTAATTACAGGGGGAGATAGCGGGATTGGACGAGCTGTTTCCATCGCTTTTGCAAAAGAGGGTGCAAATATTGCAATTGCTTATTTAGATGAGGAGGGGGATGCGAATGAGACGAAACAACGTGTTGAAAAAGAAGGTGTAAAGTGTGTATTACTACCGGGAGATCTAAGTAATGAACAACATTGTAAAGATATTGTGGAAGAGACTGTTTCACAGTTAGGCGGTTTAAATATTGTTGTGAATAACGTCGCACAGCAATATCCGCAGCAAGGACTAGAATATATTACAGCAGAACAGCTAGAAAAAACATTCCGTATTAATATTTTTTCTTATTTTCACGTTACGAAAGCAGCACTTTCTCACTTCAAACAAGGGGATGTCATTATAAATACGGCGTCTATCGTTGCATATGAAGGAAATGAAACTTTAATTGATTATTCTGCAACGAAAGGAGCTATCGTTGCTTTTACAAGATCTCTCTCTCAATCGTTAGTGCAAAAAGGAATTCGTGTAAATGGTGTTGCGCCAGGCCCGATTTGGACACCTCTTATTCCATCGAGCTTTGATGAGAAGAAAGTGTCACAGTTTGGAAGCAATGTTCCGATGCAAAGACCTGGTCAGCCATATGAATTAGCACCAGCATACGTATACTTAGCATCTGACGATTCATCTTATGTTACGGGGCAAATGATACATGTAAACGGAGGCGTTATCGTAAATGGATAGTTTTCATTTATAAGAGCAAAGTAAAGCTAATTGCATTTATTATGATGTTAGTGCTAGGGAGGATTTAGATGAAAAAAGTATTGTTTATCGTAATCCTATTTTTCTGCCTACCAGCTAGCGTTTTTGCTAATACAGATCATTTAATATTAGTTAATCTTACGACGAATCAGCTGTCTTTCTTTGAAGAAGGAAACTATACGAGAACGTTTCCGATAACGACTGGAAGAGATCGTACACCTACGCCAGAAGGTAATTTTTGTATTATAACTAAATATAAAAATAAAGAATACCATCGAAAAAAGATACGTGGTGGTGCACCAAACAACCCTCTCGGTACGAGGTGGCTTGGACTAGATAAAAAGGAATATGCGATTCACGGGACAAATCGGGAATGGACGATTGGAAGTAGGGAATCAAATGGTTGTATTCGCATGCATGACAAGGATATACAATGGTTATATGACCGAGTACAATTACAAACAAAAGTAATCATTTCTCGTTTTCATACGAGTCCGGAATATGAGGCAAATACACTTGGTTATCGTGTTGTGAGTTGGAATGGTCGTAAAGTAGAAGAAGAGCAAATTGGAATACTTACGTTAGTAGACCGCGCGGATATATATTGGCAAGAACCGAATGGGCAGTTAACAAAAGTGAAAACGGTATTGCCGAATGAAAGATATACGGTGTACTCAAAACGAAAAAATGGAATATATTATATAGGAAACAATTTGTATATTGTAGATGAAACAGGAGAAAAAATTCGTTACGAGCAAATTCCTACTTCGACTTTAAGTAATATATATAAACGGAAATACAATGTTCCGTAATAGCTACCGTTTTATAGGCGGTAGCTTATTTCTACTTGGAGTTTAACTGCAACTATTGTATTTTGCTGAATATAATACAATACAGATAGGGGGCGGTTACATTATGAAAAGTGAATTTGCATTTAAAGTTTTCTTAGTAACGACCTGTTTATTCATTGTGTATTTGTATGCGTTTCTCGTCTTTTCTTTTTATGTTCCATATGTTGATTTAATATTGTTCTTCGGATTTATTTGGGCTTTTGTAAAAGCAAGGGAAGGAGAAAAGAGTATATATAGGCGCATTACCCTATGTGGGACTGTCGTCCTCGTTATTTTGTACTTTTTTATCATGCATGATTTTTGGAGGGGAATGTAAAAAAGCATACGATTCATCGTATGCTTTTTATGTTTAATATTTTGGTTTAAATGTATGGCAACAAGTTTCTACACTCGTTGCTACAGAGTTTTCTAGCGTCTCGTTTGTTAAAACCGCGCTTGTATACGAATCATTTTCAGTTTGACCAGCTTCATCTGCATCAGGCTGAACGATGATAGCACTTGCTTGACAAAAGTTACCTTGTCCCCAAAATGAGCAATTGGAAACAGAGCATTTTACTTCTGGCATAAAACCCCCTCCTTATACATTAGTGTGAGGTTTTACGCCCATTTCATGTGTAGAAGGAGTTTCCTTTTCTCGTTATTTCTTCGTTTGCTCAAGCCATTCTTTTAATTTGTCTTTCGATTGTTCGCCGCTAATACGGCTCACTTCTTTACCATCTTTAAAATGAATGATTGTTGGTGTACCTTGAATTTTATATTCATCCCAAGGAGCATCTAATTTTTCAATATCCATAACTTTCATATCAACATTCAAGTCTTTAGCCATCGGTACTACGACAGGAGATAATTTTTGGCAATGAACGCAAGATGTTTGATAAAAGTATACTGTTTCTTCTTTTTTCTCTTTTAAATTCTTTTGGAGATCTGAAAGAGAGATTTTATTTGTGTAGTAGTCAGCACCATCTGTTTGACTACCAGTAGCATTATCAATTTTTTGGCTAGTTGAAGCATTTTTTTCTTCCATTTGTGTGACAGCAAAAATTGCTGCAAACAAGGCGATAATAATACCGCCAAATATAAGCATTTTTTTCATTCTTTCATCTCCTTATTTGTTTTTGATTACGATAAAGCTACAAACAGCGATTGTGATAAAGCCGATAAGTGCTAAAAACGGGATGGTCACAAAGCCGAACCAGTTTATGTATTCTCCCGTACAAGGTACGCGGCCGCAAGCTGCCCCAGCAGCTGAAAATGCTGCGATTTTTTGAATTGCATAGTGATATAAAGAAATACAAGCACCAATACTTGCGATTGGTAAAGAATAACTTGCAATGCGATAGTCTTTCTTTACTACAGCGATACCAAGCCATAAAACAAATGGATACATAAAAATACGCTGATACCAACAAAGGACACAAGGCTCAAATTTCATGATTTCGGAAAAGTATAGACTTCCTAATGTAGCAATAAATGAAGCTCCCCATGCAGTAAGTAAAGCATATTCTTGCTTTTTTTCTCGTCCCATATTTTATACCTCACTTATAATAGTTACATACTAAATTATAGTATGAAGTAGTAGGGAAAAGAAAGAAAAAATATGTTTATCAATAAAAGTTTTATAAGGAGAAACATTTATTGATATCAACATTTTAAAAAGCGCCATTCTCATAAAGAGAATAGCGCTATATTTTACATTTGAATTTGCTCTACTTCTTCTACATGTGACTTTTGAGATGCGTGGTCAATATATTGAAATAGGAGCTGCAATTGTTTATCAACTTCTGGTAGTTCTTTACTGTATTGATAAGCGTGTAAAAAATGCTCAATACGCTTAGAAAATAATTGATCGTTCGTCTGAACCATGAGAACGAGTAATTTATCCCAATTACAGCAATACGTGTAATAGAGAGCTTTATCATAGTCGTTATATGTTTGCACTGTGTACCCTCCTTACCGAGAGTTATATATAGTGTGTGATAAGTAAAGAGAAATACACTTGAAAGAATTTGTTAAGAAAAAAAGTGAATGAAAAAAAACGAGGTATTTCCTCGTTTTTTAAGCTTTTGGCATTGGCGTAGGTGTTGGTTTGCCATAGCCTTCTTTGTATTTATTGTCAATATAGTTACGAATTTCAAGCGTTGATTTTCCTTTTTGCTTCATCGCAGCCGATTCAACTGCGATTTCTAGGCAATTGACGCAAGTCGTTGCATGGGAATCCCAAACAACTTCACCATTCTTCTTAATTTCACGAATAAAGCAATTTTTATTATTTTTATGTCCTACACTTTCACCGCAACCGCAGTAACATGGGATCCAATCTAATAGCTCTGCATTTTGTCCAGCGACAGTGTAAATGTCTTTCATTTGTGGATCAAGCTTGTCTAGGAAGGCCGGAAGTGTGTCGACTCCTTTTGTTTTTTCTTGAATGTCAGCTTGCTGCGTGTGCGATGCATGGTCATGCTCTTCTTTTGATTCAGATGATTTTTTTTCATTTGTACTAGTAGCTCCGCATCCAGCAAGAATTAAGCTCAGTACTGCAAGTAAAGAAAATACATATTTCTTCATACGCTTGTCCCCTTTACACATGTATTAATCAAATTGTATCAAATATCATGGTGTGTCGGGTGAAGATTCTTTCGACTTATTTTTGAAGCGCCACCGCAATGAATGGAATAGAAATAAGACTGGGATATAAGCGTATACAATATATAAACCAGCTTGAGACAGTACTGTATTCAATGTATTGATACTTTCGCGGTTTGTGAAATACAAGGATGAAATAAATATAGTTGCGATAAAAAATGGCAGTGTAATGTTAAATGGTATGCGAAAAGATTTCTTAGTAATGCAACAAGAAGACCAAATCGTTAAACAAAGATTAGGTAAAATAATAAGATACCATAAGAAAATAATGATATACTCAAACCTTTGGATAAAAGGAACTTTAATGATTTTTAGCATCGTTAATGTTGGCCAAATTGTATGATGTAGTTGCCCTTGGCTATAGTACATAATGGACACAATCGCTAATATTACGTATAGAATGGTTGTAAAAGCAATACCGCTATGTGCCCATTTATTTAACGATTTTCCTTTTTTAATAAATGGATAAAAGATAAGGATTGCTTCAAATCCAAGAAATTCTAATGCAGATGCTTTCGCTGAAGTTAAAATGTCTAAAGGTGAATGAGCGAGAATTGGGAAAATGTTACGGACATGTGCGTATTTCATTGGGAAAACTAAGAAAAATAGTACGAAAATCGGGATTATGACGCCCCAAAAGCATATTCCTCCCACAGAACGAAAGCCACCCCTAATTATGTAATAAGCCACAAGTAAAAATAGTAAAGTTAATTTCCACGGTTTAATTGTAGGAAAGACCCAAACTTGAATGACTTCAATATATGAACGAAGAACAGTAAGGCAAAATAATAGAAGGTATGCAGCAAAGCATACGGAAAAAAATGTTCCAATCCACTTTCCGAAACATGTCGTATGAATATTCATTAAATCATTATCTTTTTCTAACATTTTCAGCATACAAAATAACACGATGTGAGTTGCAATACCAGCGATAATAAGAGAAATCCAAGCATCATAACCGGCAAATTGCGCAATAATCCTTTGGTATCCTAACACACCTACTCCAATTTGAAGGGAGTGTAATAGAAGGAATGTGAAATAAGGGGAAACAGTATGTGTTTTATCTTGTCCAGCCATGATAGCACCTCACTATTCTCCGATACCAGATTGTACGACATTAATCTTCACACTAACAGCAACGTCTACGCTAGGATACATGTCTTGAATTTGTTTTATGTTCCATTTTCTTGAATGACTACGAATTTCTTCACGTATACCAATTGGATCGATTTTATTTTCTTGGAATTGTTTTATTAATTCGTTTAAATCCTTCTCAAGTGTTTTTTCTACATGTCTTTTTACGTAAGTTACATTTTTACTCTTTGATAAATCAAGCCAGCTGGGAGCATTTTTTACGAGTCCATTTAATTTTAAGTGTATGTTAATTTTCGGAATTTCACCGTTTGGCGAAAGAGAACATACACTTTTTCCAGATAAGTTTTGAGTAGCAATTAATCCTTTATGTTTACCTTGGCGTATCGGAACTTCGTAACGCCCATTTTTCGTTGGATTAATGAGTAATTTAAATAAAAAAGACTTTTCCTTATCTGTATACATAGCCACTTTATCCTTTTTTAAAAAAGCTAGTCCTTTAATGGAAGCAGATTTGTCTTCTGATACTTGAATGTAAGGAAGAAATGGATCGCATCCAGATGAATAGAAGTTATATAAAAAAATATTTAAAGCTGTCCGCGGGATTGTCTCGTTTTTTATATTTTGCTCCAGTAAATCAGATAGATAAAGTGATCCATTTGTTTTGACATGTTTCAGTAATTCTTCTGCTGAACCATCTACAAGTGCTAGCTGCACATCACGGCCAATGTTAGGATCACGTTGTAAGTTGTTAATAACATCTCCAAGTCCATGTTCACCAAATGCTTTTCCAAATAGGACAACACGCATTTGACCTACAGCGATCGTATGTGGAGATTTGGCGTTTAGAAGGGAAGAGATTGTTTCAATTGTACCTGCATGAGTTGATTGAGTTTCTGGTTTCGATTGTACGCCCTTTGTGTAATCGGGATATAAAATGGTTCCGCGAAATTTTTTATCTTTTATTATATCGAATCCACCTACGTGAATCATTCGCTGTGTATCAACTATATGTGCTTCTGTACAACCAGATTGAACAATTAAAATGATAATGGAAAAGCATAATAAAATATTTTTCATTTCTCTTCACCGTCACGTTTTTCTTTCGCTTTGTTTGGGTCATAGCGCCATTTCTTTTTTGGTCTCAGAAAAGAGGCACGTCCAGCAGTTTGACTAAACGGCAAACGAAGGAGTCCTTCTGCTGTCCCTAAACCGCGAAATGGATATAGAGGTAATAAATAAGGTGATCCAAGTGATTTTAAGCGAATTAAATGAGCTAATATGAGTACGAATCCTACAATGAGACCTAAGCCCCCAAATGCACCAGCTAAAAGAATAAGTGGAAATCGTAGTATCCGGATAGTAGAAGACATTTTTACAGTTGGTGTTGTAAAAGAAGCGAGTGCTGATAAAGCAACTGCAATTAATAAAATGTTACTCGTTAAAGCAGCTTGAACAGATGCTTGGCCAATTACAATCCCGCCAACGATGCCGATTGTTTGTCCAACTTTTGTAGGTAATCGTGCTCCAGCTTCACGGAGCAATTCGATTGTGATTTCTAAAAAAAGTGCTTCTAAAATGGGCGGAAAGGGTACATTAGCTCTTGAAAAAATAATCGGACCTAGTAAATCCGCAGGAATCATTTGATAGTGATACGTTAATACAGCTGTATAAATAGCTGATGAAAATAGCGAGAATGCTGCTCCGAAAAAGCGAACCATTCGAAGAAATGAGCCTGCTATCCATGGTAAATAATAATCTTCTGGCGAGACGAAGAAATCAAGTAACGTCGCTGGTCCAGCTAATGCGTAAGGTGAACCGTCTGTTAAAATAACAACGCCTCCATTCAGTAATGCGTACACAGAACGGTCTAGCCGCTCTGTAGGTAGTAAAACAGGGAAGGGTGAGTTACTATTATCGCTAATAAACTGTTCAATCATAGTTGCATCAAAAGGAACATCAAAGTCAACATCTTGTAAGCGCTGCATTGCGGTATTGATGTGTTGTTCATTTGTAATGCCTTCGATGTAAGCAACTATCACCTTTGTTTTTGATATAGAGCCAACTATAACTTCTTTGAAAACTAATTGCTCTGTTACTATATTTCGGCGAAGTAAGTGTGTATTTGTATCAATATTTTCAACAAATCCGACTTTTGGACCGATTACACTATATTCATTTTCGGTATCGTTATATAATCGTGTACCTAAAACTGAACTTTCAGCACGAATAAGTACATATTCTGCTGCTTGAGAATCGTTTTTAAGCTGTATGAGTACATACCCAACTAATAATTTTTCACGAATATCATCAATAGAAGGGTTGGTAATAATCCCTTCGAGTGTGACGATATTTGCTATATCATTTATAGTTTCAATGTGATCCAATTCTCTTTTTATAGGTGTTAAAATGAATCGATTAATGAGGAGTGATTCAGCTGTAGATTTATAATAAAACAAACATAGCGTCCCATCTTCTACGATGTTATAAGAAACGAAATCACTAGATTCTTTCATAGTTTGGATAAAATCTGGAATGGAACAGATTGTTTTTTTCTTCTTTTTAGACGATAAACGAAACACTTTCTCACCCCTTACTACATCATTTGTTTATGTTAGTTTTTGGGAAAGACGGGAATTTATACTTCAAAGTTGAAAGTTCATAAAGAAAAGGAAGAGCAGTGAATACCTCTTCCTTTTTTGCGTGTTAATTTGTTTGCTTCTCTTTAATAGACTTCACTAATTTAATCATCTCTGCTCGTATATCTTCTCTTTTAACATTTAATTTTTCCGCGATTTGTTTAATATCCATACCGTCTTTTTTCATTTTTAGTACATCATCAAGAGGGGTATTACTTTTTTGAGAGATGATTGTTAATACCGTGAGCTGACGTAAGCCGATATTATATTCTTTCATTTTTTGTTTGAGTCCATCGGGTGTGGATTTTTGCATCATTGCTAATTGTTGCAGTAATGCTTTTTTTGTTTCCTTATTCATATGATGCTTTTTAAGCTTACTTGGATCTACACCGAAATGTTGTGCGGTTTTCTCCCAAGATTTATTTTGCTTATAGTAAGCTAAAACGTCCTTAGTTTCTTTTTTGCTGATTCTTGCAATGTGGGCAGCTTTCCAAATTTCATGTTTATTATAGCCGAGTTTTTCGAGCGACTGCATTTCTTCTTCTGAAATAGGTTTATGATGATGCATTGCAACTTCCTTTGGCGTGGTAGCAGAAGCAGGGAAGGTAGATACCCCGCATAATAATGCGGCCATAGTCATACTTACTGCGATTTTTTTGTACATGTAAACTCCTCCTAGATGGATAATGTGGAAAACTTTACACATATCATTTCCATAAAATGTGAAAAACTTGTGAACAAGCTAAGTTTTTTTATTCACAGTAGAAAAAGAAGTTTTTTATATGTTTTCCAACATAAAACATTGATTAATAGTGAAAAATTAGGTTATAATCGAAATTGAAAATCAATATCAATAACAAACTTATACATATAGATGAAAAATAAGGGAGAGAAAAATATGACTACATATACTTCCATCGCAAATGTTATTAAAGAAAGACGATCTGTTCGTACATTTACAGATAAAGCAGTAGACAAAGAATTATTAATTGAACTATTAAACGATGCAACGTGGGCACCAAATCATAAACACCGTGAGCCATGGAATTGTAAATTATACATTGGGGACGGCCGTAAGAAATTAGTAGATGCGGTATTAAACTCTTTCACAGAAGAAGAAAGAGCGAAACGCGGTAAAATTTTATCTGATCGTTTCTTAAGCACACCTGCACAAATCGTTGTATATATGAATGAAGATCCGCGTCAAATTCAGCGTGACGAAGATTACGCTGCAACATGCGCATTTATGCAAAACTTCCAATTGCTTGCTTGGGAACGCGGCTTAGGCTGTGTTTGGAAATCAGGCGGATTAAACTACAATCCATTATTTATAGAAGGAATCGGTTTAACAAGAGGCCAACGTATCGTTGGAATCCTTCATATTGGTTATTTCGAAAAAGCGCCAGAAGGAAAAGCTCGTACACCGATTACGGAGAAGATGGAAATTATTGAAGGTTAATAGATGAGACATTCTCGTTTTTACGGGGGTGTCTTTTTATTATGCAATCAATCCTCATGAAAGCTTGTTCCCCATCATACACTTTCTTAAGGGAAAGTGTAAGGAGGGAAAATAATGAGAGCAAGTGACGATAAAGCACTGCAATATGCGATTGCGGAAATTACGGAAATTGCGACTGGATTTGGGCTTGATTTTTATCCGATGCGTTATGAAATATGTCCAGCGGAAATTATTTATACATTTGGTGCATATGGGATGCCGACAAGGTTTTCACATTGGAGTTTTGGAAAACAATTTTTCAGAATGAAATTACAATACGATTTAGGACTTAGTAAAATATACGAACTCGTTATTAACTCTGATCCATGTTACGCCTTTTTATTAGATACGAATTCTTTAATTCAAAACAAATTAATTGTAGCACACGTTTTAGCACACTGTGATTTCTTCAAAAATAATATTCGTTTTTCAAATACGAAGCGAGATATGGTAGAGAGTATGGCGGCAACAGCGGACCGTGTGAAAGCGTATGAGCATAAGTATGGAAAGGCAGAGGTAGAAACATTTTTAGATGCCGTACTTGCCATTCAAGAGCATATTGATCCGTCGCTTATGCGTCCGAAACTTGCATGGAGTATTGATGATTTAGAAGAGGAAGAAGTGGAAAAGAAAAAAGCATCACAATACGATGATTTATGGAATTTAGATGATCGAAATAAAAAGAGGGAACGATCGAATATACGCAAAAAGAAGAAGATTCCACCGCAACCAGAGAAAGATTTACTACTCTTTATTGAAGAATATAGTCGTGAGCTTGAAGATTGGCAGCGAGACATATTAACGATGATGCGCGAGGAAATGTTATATTTCTGGCCACAGCTTGAAACGAAGATCATGAACGAAGGCTGGGCTTCTTACTGGCATCAACGTATACTGCGTGAAATGGACTTAACATCTGATGAAGCAATCGAATTTGCGAAATTAAATGCAGGTGTCGTTCAGCCATCAAAAACAAGCATTAATCCATACTACCTCGGTATTAAAATGTTTGAAGATATTGAAGAACGCTACAACAACCCGACAGAAGAAATGAAAAGGCGTGGTGTGAAGCCTGGTTCTGGTCGAGAGAAAATGTTTGAAGTACGCGAAATTGAATGGGACGTATCGTTCCTAAGAAACTACTTAAATAAAAATCTTGTTATGCGAGAAGATATGTACTTATTCCAGCGCCAAGGAAAAGAATATAAAGTAATTGATAAAGAATGGGAACATGTACGTGATCAACTCGTAAATATGCGGACAAATGGTGGATTCCCGTACTTAGTAGTAGAAGATGGAGACTACTTAAAGAACGGAGAATTATACATTAAACATAGTTACGAAGGAATCGAGCTCGATTTAAAATACTTAGAAAAAGTATTGCCATATCTTCATCAGTTGTGGGGAAGAACGGTGCATATGGAGTCGATTGTGGAGAGTAAGGGCGTTGTGTTTTCTTATGATGGGAAGATGGTGCATCGGAAATATGTGTGATGGAAAGAACGGACATAGCATGCTATGTCCGTTCTTTTTTATATAGAGTTTTTGTTTACCAAACAGGTCGTATGTTGGATGATAATTTTCCTGCATCTTTTGTAGTAACGAATGTTGTCAAATCTTCTTTTAGCAATTGCATTCGATCCGCACCGATATTTTCAATCCATCGCTGTTCTATTTCAGCTACTATTTCTTCTTTTGCTTTCATTACTGACAAACCACGTTCGGTTAAAACGATGATTTTACCTCTTTTATCAGTAGGGTGCGTTTTGCGCGTGACATAACCACTGTTTTCAAGAGAATCCACCATTTTACTTACAGCTTGTTTGGAAACCCCTAAATATTCAGCTAGTTCAATACCTGTTGCTCCACTAGGAAGGATGCGTTTGAACATAAAACCGTGTGCGGGCCTAATATCTTCAAATCCCAATTTACTTAACCTGTCATGTAGTTCAGTAATTAATGTACTGAACGATAATGATAAAAGTGATGTCAGATCTAATTCGTTAAATTTTTGATGATTCATGTATATAACCTCCTCACTTATAGTCAATTAAATTGACTATAAGTGCAATTCATTGTACTATACACAATGCAGTCAATCAAGTTGACTAAATTATAGTGATAAAACAAATTATGATGTATTTAAATAGAATTAATGGAGGTTTCATATGACTAATATCGTAAAAATTAGAGCGAGTGTATTTATTCCAATGCCTTGGACGGAAGCTAAGAAGGATATGGAAACAGGAAAAGTAATCCAATTTGAAGGTGATTCACGTGAATTTACACCACATGCGGTAAATACTATGCGCTCTAGAGTGGAGCAAGAGGTTGTAGTGGATTTTTATAAAGAAGAAGTGTTTTCATATGCAAATACGGGTATTACGACAGAGAAGGTTACTAATCCAGACGGTTCTGTGAATAAAAGAACAGGAAAAGCGAGTACTGAAAATATTGTGTGTACTCATATTGTATGGAGTTCTAACGGTGTGCAATTCAAAATGAGTGCAAGTGCTAGTAATCCGCTAAATATGTATGCCCCTCCTGTGGACTATGTATTAACTGTATGTGTGAAAAGGGATGGTAGTATCGATATTCAAGGAGAACATGATGGATTCCCTTGTTTTGAATTTTATAAGCAAGTAGATTTCGGTTCATTTGAGAAAATTTATACACATGATTTTAGAGAAACTGGTGATACAGCTGCAGCGTTAGGTGGCGATATGGATTATAATTTTGCAAAGAGATTATAAGAATTATAACAATGGAACGATAGGTTATTTCATTCGTAAATGAAATTCAGCCGCCAAAAATAAGTCAGAACTCATACTATGCTGCCTTTAGGCATTGACTTAATCATATAGAAAGGAACTTGGAGATATCTAGGTTCTTTTTTATTTGTTTCGAATTTGTGAAAGAAAGATATATGTATTGAAATTAAATTTTTTATATTTTATCATATACCCATACAGGTATAGGTTTTATGTGTGATGGATGAGGAAATTGAATAATAAATAATATGGAGGTTTGAAATATGTCTAGAAAAATTGTAGTAGTAGGCGGAGTTGCGGGCGGGGCATCAGTAGCTGCAAGGCTTCGTCGTTTAAGTGAAGAAGATGAAATTATTATGGTGGAGCGCGGTGAATATATTTCATTTGCAAATTGTGGATTACCGTACTATATTGGCGGTGTCATTACAGAAAGACAAAAATTATTAGTACAAACTGTTGAAAAGATGTCAAAGCGTTTTAATTTAGATATACGTGTATTGAGTGAAGTGGTAAAGATTAATAAAGAAGAGAAAACAATTACTATAAAGAATGTAACTACAAATGAAACATATAACGAGGAATATGATGTGTTAATCCTTTCACCAGGGGCGAAACCAATTGTTCCACCTATTCCGGGTATTGAAGAAGCGAAGGTGCTGTTTACGTTACGAAATGTACCTGATACAGATCGTATAAAAGCGTATATTGATGAGAAGAAACCGCGTCATGCGACGGTTATTGGTGGCGGATTTATTGGCGTTGAAATGGTTGAAAACTTAAGAGAACGAGGGATTGATGTTACTCTTGTAGAGATGGCAAATCAAGTGATGCCACCGATCGATTATGAAATGGCAGCATATGTACATGAGCTTATGAAAAATCACAATGTTGAGCTTGTTTTTGAAGATGGTGTAGATGCTTTAGAAGAGGGCGGGACTGTTGTACGTTTAAAAAGTGGTTCAATCATAAAGACAGATATGATTATTTTAGCAATTGGTGTGCAACCAGAGAGTAGTTTAGCAAAGGATGCAGAATTAGAACTAGGAGTTAGAGGAACGATAAAGGTAAATGAGAAATTCCAAACATCGGACCGCCATATATATGCAATTGGTGATGCAATTGAAGTGAAAGATTTTGTTACAGAAGCAGAAACGATGATTCCTTTAGCGTGGCCAGCTAATCGTCAAGGTCGCATGTTAGCAGATATTATTCATGGTCATACGGATTCTTTATATAAAGGTACGATGGGAACTTCTGTAGCTAAAGTTTTTGATTTAACAGTTGCTTCGACTGGAGTAAATGAGAAAATATTAAAACGATTAAATATACCCTATGAGGTAGTACATGTACAGGCAAATTCTCATGCAGGGTACTATCCGAATGCTACGCCAGTGCTAATAAAATTAATCTTTAATGAAGAAAGCGGAAAAATTTATGGGGCACAGGCTTTAGGGCGTGATGGAGTGGATAAGCGTATAGATGTTATTGCAACGGCAATGAAGGCAAATTTAACTGTAATCGATTTACCAGATTTAGAATTATCATATGCTCCGCCCTATTCTTCTGCAAAAGACCCAGTAAACATGGTGGGGTATGCGGCAAGTAATATAGTAGACGGTTTTGTAGAAACGATTCAATGGTATGAAATAGATCGTATTGTTGAAAATGGTGGATATCTCATTGATGTTCGAGAGCCAAATGAACTAAAACAGGGAATGATTAAAGGCTCTATTAATATTCCGTTAGATGAATTACGAGATCGTTTGGACGAAGTTCCGGTAGATAAAGATATATATATTACTTGTCAACTTGGTATGAGAGGGTATGTTGCAGCGCGCATGTTAATGGAAAAAGGATATAAGGTAAAGAATGTAGATGGTGGCTTTAAATTATACGGGACAGTATTACCAGACCGTATTGTATATTGAAATTTATCTTAATAGTTACAGGCAGTGAGTCTCCCATTTTAAAAATTGGTGGGAGATTGCTGCTCGTGAAATTCAGTTTTGTATAGGCTACAAAAAATAAGGATAGAAGTCTCCCTTTATGTCTTTTTTCACATGTAGGTTAAAAATTTTAAATTAAGGGGTTTACAAGATACCCTATAGGGTATAATATATTGTTATAAGATATAAGTAGTAACATAATGGTAATGAGGTGATTATAGAATGGAATACAATCAAGATATGAAAAATAGATTAAAACGTATTGAAGGCCAAGTGCGCGGTGTGCTTCGTATGATGGAAGAAGGAAAAGATTGCCGAGAGGTTATTACACAGTTAACGGCATCTCGTTCTGCATTAGATCGTACAATTGGATTAGTTGTTGGAACAAATTTAGAGCAATGTTTACGTGAACAGTTTGAAAGTGGCAATGGTTCAAATGAAGAGTTAATTAAAGAAGCCGTTCAATTACTTGTAAAAAGCCGATAATCTGTCAAACATAAGTGTTGACAGATTTTCAAAAACGTTTTTATATACCCCTACAGGTATGTGTATATAAAATATGGAGGAATCGATAATGAGTATAAAAGTGGATATGAGTTTAGATTGTAAAGGTTTGGCTTGTCCGATGCCTATTGTAAAGACGAAGAAGGCGATGGAAGGATTGGCATCAGGGCAAGTGATTGAAATTGAGGCAACAGATAAAGGATCTACGGTAGATATACAAAGTTGGGCGAATAAAATAGGGCATCAATATATCGGGACGAAACACGAGGGTGCTATATTGATGCATTATGTGAGGAAAGCGCATGAACATGAAGTGAATGAAGTTGTGAAATATCCTCATACAATTACGAATGCGGAATTACAGGATATATTATCTCACGGAGAAGAGTGCATTGTATTAGATGTTCGTGAAGCAGCAGAATTTGCTTTTGGTCATATTCCATCTGCTATTTCGGTGCCACTAGGTGAACTAGACAGTACATCGTTAGATCAGACGAAGCAAATTTATGTTGTTTGCCGAACTGGTAACCGCAGTGATGTAGCTTGCCAAATGTTGAAAGAGAAAGGTTTTTCAAATGTGAAAAATGTCATTCCTGGTATGTTAGGGTGGCAAGGAAATGTGGAGAAATAAAATTTTTTAAACGAAAATATACCTATGGGGGTAATTGAATGGACATTAAGATGTTACAAGCAAAAGATGTTGCAGAGAAAGTTTTATTCGGAGAGTTGTTTATTTTAGATGTTCGTAATGAGACGGATTATGAAGATTGGAAAATTGAAGGGAAACAAGTATCTTCTATTAATAAACCTTATTTTGACTTGTTAGATGGTGTAGACCATATTGTAGATGAATTACCGAGAGAGAAAGAGATTTTAGTCGTATGTGCAAAAGAAGGTTCTTCGCAGTTTGTCGCGGAGCAATTGTTGGATGCTGGCTTCAACGATGTTTCCTATTTAGCTGGTGGGATGAAAGCTTGGAGTGAATATGTAAAGCCGCTCAAAGTAGGAGATGTACAGGGCGGAGGGAGTATATATCAATTTAATCGTCTTGGAAAAGGCTGTTTATCTTATATGGTCGTTTCTAACGGTGAAGCAGCAGTTATTGATGCAGTAAGAACGATTGAATCATATGAGGAGTTTGCGAAAGAGCATGGAGTTACTATTACGAATGTAATGGATACACATTTACATGCAGACCATATTTCTGGCGGTCGTAAGTTAGCTGAAAAAGTAGGTGGTACGTATTGGTTACCTCCAAAAGATGCGGAGGAAGTCGTTTTCTTATACGAACCACTTGTAGAAGGATCTGTTATTACGGTAGGGGGTACCAAAATCGAAATTGATGCGCTATACTCACCGGGGCATACGATTGGGAGTACATCATTTATTGTAGATAATTCCTATTTATTATCGGGCGATATTTTATTTGTAGATTCAATCGGGCGTCCAGATCTTGCTGGTAAGGCTGAAGATTGGGTGAGCGATTTACGAAATACATTATATAAGCGCTATAAGGAATTATCTCAAGAGTTAATTGTTTTACCAGCTCATTATTCAAAAATAAGTGAAATGGATGAAAATGGGGTTGTGAGTGCTAATTTAAAAGAATTGTTTGAAGTGAATGCAGGGTTAAATATGAAAGATGAGAATGAATTTCGCAAAATTGTAACGGAGAATCTACCACCTCAGCCGAATGCTTATCAAGAAATTCGTCAAACGAATATGGGGAAAATTCATCCGAGTGTGGAAGAAGAACGTGAAATGGAGATTGGTCCAAACCGCTGTGCAGTTCATAATTAATAACAAATTGGAGGAATAGATGATGAATATAAAACAAGTTTTAGATGCGAAAGATTTAGCATGTCCAATGCCAATTGTAAGAACGAAAAGAGCGATGGATACTTTACAATCGGGCGAAGTGTTAGAAGTACATGTAACGGATAAAGGGTCAATTAAGGATATTCCAGCGTGGGCAAACAAAACTGGTCATGACATCGTAAAGCATGCAGAAGAAAGCGATGTACTAAAGTTTTGGATTAAGAAGGCGTAGTAAAGAAATAATTTTATAAATGTAGAGGGGGAGTTATATGAACACAATAGTAAGTACGCTTTTCGTTGTATTGGCTGCATGGTTTGTTATTTCACGGTTCTTACCGGTGAAAGGTGTTCAAAATATAAATGGAAAAGAATTAAAAAGTATAGTGGGAAAACAGGGGAAGTACTTTATCGATGTTCGTACAGTAGGCGAATATAGAGGGAACCATATGAAGGGCTTTCAGAATATCCCGCTAAATGAGTTAGTTAGTAAGGCAAATCAATTAAATAAGAATAAGGAAGTAATCGTTATTTGTCAGAGCGGGATGAGAAGTAAGCAAGCAGCAAAAGTATTAAAGAAATTAGGATTTCAGCGCATTATAAATGTTTCAGGTGGTATGAACGCTTTGTAAGGAAAGGAATATTAAGATGAAAGAAATTACAGCGAGAGAAGTAGAGGAAAGATTGTTACGAAATGAAGAGATACATGTAATTGATGTTCGTGAAGTGGAAGAAGTGAGGGAAGGGAAAATTCCAGGCGTGCTTCATATTAGGTTAGGCTTACTAGAGTTTCGAATGCAGGAGCTTGATAAAAATAATGAATACATTATCGTTTGTCGCTCGGGAGGAAGAAGTGCAAGAGCAGTTCAATTTTTAGAAGGTTACGGTTTTCAAGCGATCAATATGGTAGGAGGTATGTTAGCTTGGGAAGGTAAAGTCTTATAGCATAGAGATAAAAGATTTGAGCCTTTTTATAAACAATTTAATACCCCTATAGGTAATTTAGAGGAGGAACAACATGGAACAACAGAAGAAAACGACAATCGTGTTATTTAGCGGAGATTATGATAAAGCGATGGCTGCCTATATTATTGCAAATGGTGCAGCGGCTTATGATCAAGAAGTGACTATATTTCATACTTTTTGGGGGTTGAATGCTCTTAGAAAAGATGAGCATGTGAAAGTAAAGAAGACTTTTATAGAGAAAGTATTTGGGAAGATGATGCCGCGTGGTGCCGATAAGATGGGATTATCCAAAATGAATTTTGCTGGCATGGGGCCGAAGATGATTAAAGGCATTATGAAAAAACATAACGCAATGCCTTTGCCGGATTTAATTGATTTGGCGAAAGAACAAGGAATTAAACTTGTAGCTTGTCAAATGACAGTAGATTTATTAGGGTTAAAAGAGGAAGAGATTATGGAAGGGGTAGAGTTTGCTGGGGTAGGAGCATATTTAGCAGATGCTTCGGATGGGAATGTAAACTTATTCATTTAAATCACCTTCTTTTAAGAAGGCGGGGGATGTAAGGTGAGCTTAGTCGTATTACTTTTTATAATTGGGTTTATAGGATCGTTTATATCAGGAATGGTTGGGATTGGCGGCGCGATTATTAATTATCCGATGATCTTATACATTCCAGTATTGCTAGGGTTTACTAGTTATACTGCACATGAGGTGAGCGGTATTACAGCGGTACAAGTATTCTTTGCAACTTTTGCAGGTGCGTGGGCATACCGAAAAAGTAATGACATGAATAAAACGTTAGTTATGTATATGGGAGCTAGTATATTAATAGGAAGCTTCATAGGGAGTTTCGGTGCTAACATATTAGAGGAACATACAGTGAATGTTGTTTATGCAGCATTAGCTACAATTGCAGCTATTATGATGTTTGTACCGAAACAAAATAATAGTGGAGACGTGAAGTATAATAAATGGTTAGCGAGCTTGTTAGCGTTCGTTGTAGGGGGAGCTTCAGGCATTATAGGAGCTGGAGGTTCGTTCCTTTTAGTTCCCATTATGCTAGTTATTTTAAAATTACCACTGCGCATGACGATCGCAACATCTATCGCTATTACGTTTATTTCCTCAATAGGGATTACTACAGGAAAAGTGATTACTGGGCAAGTAGTTATCATTCCAGCTCTAATTATTGCGGTTGCAAGTATATTTGCAGCGCCACTTGGAGCACGAGTCGGGAAGAGGCTAAATCAAAAAGTACTGCAATATGTATTGTCCACTTTAATTGTAGGAACTGCTGTTAAAATGTGGGTTGATATGATATCGAAGTAAAAGGATGGTGCTGCTTGCAGCCCATCCTTTTGTTTATCCCGCTAATTGTGGGTAGTAAAACGTCACTGATTATAGTTTTACTTTATGCCCAAATAACTTTCATTAAGTTTTTATATTCGTCGTTCGCTAATTTATACAGCATTCTCGTATGCTCAAAAACAAGTGCCGGATTAAAGTTTGGTTCTGAGAATGCAAGAGATGTTGAAATATCAATTGCATTTTGCTTATTTAGTGTGAATTTTGCAAATCGGTAAGATGTGTTTAATTCATTGATGACATGTAAAATGTCATTTGTTGATGTTTCGTCAGGTACGTGAGCAACATTGAAGCAGTATATATCCACAGTCGGATTTTCATTTTCGAAAGCAGCGATAAGTTGAATTTTTGCGCCAGCTTCTGTTTCTAATCCTACTGAAAAATGCACCGAACCATCATTTTCATCTATATTTTCTTCCATGTATATATCGTTGGATTTTAAGTAGTCTTTAAAATCTGAAATGTTATGTTTTACTGCAGCTTTCATATGTATGAGCCCCCTGGTAATTGGAATAGATTACTATTATTTATTATAATTTAAAAATATTAAAAAAGATAGTTGGAAAGTTCTGATTTTTTATGTTTGAAAAAAGAAGCCGCACTCTACCTCCATAGAGTACGGTTTCTTTTTATTCATTGTTATTAGATGATGTTTTTATATCTTCATTGTTATTATCATTATGGTTGTTGTTACTTGACTCACGTTTGTTTGTATTTTCAGAGTCAGTGTCTTTTATTCTCTCAGAGTTAGTGTCTTTTGTTCTCTCAGAGTCAGTGTCTTTTGTTCTCTCAGAGTCAGTGTCTTTTATTCTCTCAGAGTTAGTGTCTTTTGTTTTCTCAGAGTTAGTGTCTTTCGTTTTCTCTGAATCTGTTTTTTTCGAATCAAAGTCAGTTTTTGTATAGGCAGGTAGTCCAAGGTGAGTACGAAGTTCATTCGTAACATTTGCTAGTGCTTTTTTATCTGGATTGTAGTAATATGTTCGACCGCCACCAGCAGATTTGCTACATGTGTCATCACCTTTTTCCATATAGCAGTCATCACCTTGAATTTGTAATTTTTCAACTGAAGAATCTGCGCCATATTTATAGAATGAAAGCATATCATCGAATGTTAAGTTTGTAACGAATTGTCCGTTAATATCATCAATGATGTTGCCAACTTTTGTTACAGATCCAACGTTTGTTATTTTCTTTAAAATAGCTTCAATAACGAGTTGTTGACGTTGCCCACGCATTGCATCACTATCGATGTGTCGCGTTCTAGCAAGAGCAAGAGCCTCTTCGCCATTTAACTTTTGGACACCTTTTTTCAGGTGAATTGCATCGGCATTATCATTACTATCTTGTTCTGAAAATTCAACAGGTACATCGACTTCAATGCCGCCTAAATCATCGACAATTTTTATAAATGATTTAAAGTTAAATTTTACAAAGTAATCGACAGGAACATTCATTAATTTTTCAACTGCATCGATACTTGCTTGTGGTCCACCCTTTTTACCGTTTTTAGCAGAACCGAATGCATGAGCGTGTGTAATTTTATCTTTTTTCTTTTCTACTGGAATGTAAGTATATGTGTCACGTGGAATACTTAATAGTTTAACAGTTTTGCTGTCTTTATTAAAAGTTGCAAGCAACAGCGCATCTGTTCTTATAGCTTCACCATATTCTTTTCCTCGGACATCGCTTTCATCAACACCCATTATTAAGACAGAGACATTGTTCGTAATAGGTTTTACAGCTTTATCACGTAAATCAGATTTATCACCGCGTGCTAAATCGTGTGCGGCATTTCGAACAGCAGAAGATGCTTTATTTACTAAAAACCACGTATAACCGCCTCCTACTATTAAAAAGAATAGAATGACGCTTATAATAATTTTTGTTTTTTTCTTACTTTTTTTCGGTTTATTGCGTGTATTTTCTTGCAAAGATGGGTTTTGCTCCATTTCTTGTACTCCTTCATTTGGATTGAAATACGACACTCACATCCACTTATTATAATGAAATTTGACGAAAAAAAACATTACAAATCATTTACATTTCGTAAAAATTCAATTTATTTATAAAAAGTCAGATTTTCTATATGTTATTTTTCAGATGTAGGATAAGTATATGTTTTTTTAGTAGAAATGAAAATATATATTGTGAGAAAGTGAGAGAGAAGTAAGATTTGTTGAAATATAGCCAATAAGAAATTGGTAGTACTACTTATTTTTTCTATATAATAAAGAAGAATTTTACGGATGAAGGAGAGAGCATAATGGGTCATACATCATTCCGAGCAATCGTCGTGAAAGAAAAAGAAAATAATCAATTTGAAAGAAAGCTTGTCGAGAGAGAAATCAATCGTTTACCTGAAGGAGATGTGCTAATACGAGTTCATTACTCTTCATTAAATTATAAAGATGCGCTTTCAGCTACTGGTAATAAAGGTGTAACGAGAACATATCCTCATACGCCAGGAATCGATGCTGCAGGAGAAGTTGTGAGTAGTGAAGATGGTTCCTTTAAGGTAGGGGATCAAGTTATTGTAACGGGGTATGATTTAGGTATGAATATTTCTGGTGGATTCGGAGAATATATTCGCGTGCCATCATCTTGGATTGTTTCTTTACCAGAAGGAATGTCTTTGAATGAAAGTATGATGTATGGGACAGCTGGTTTTACAGCTGCACTATCGGTATATAAGCTCATTGGAGCAGGAATTATGCCTAATATGGGAGATGTTTTAGTAACGGGTGCTACGGGCGGTGTAGGTAGTGTAGCGGTTAGTATTTTAAGTAAGTTAGGATATAACGTAGTCGGAGCAACAGGGAAATTGGAAGAAGAAGAGATGTTACTACGTTTAGGAGCAAAGAAGGTAATTCAGCGTGAAGAGTTGAGTGATGAATCAGGAAGGCCAATGCTTAAAGGAATATACGCCGGGGTTATCGATACTGTGGGCGGAAAGATGTTAGAAACAGCATTGAAATTGGTACGATATGCCGGTTGTGTAACGACATGTGGTAATGTGGCAGGGCATGAATTACACACAACAGTATATCCGTTTATTTTGCGAGGTATTAGCCTTGTAGGAATAGATTCCGTACAATGTCCAGTAGATATGAGAAGAGAAGTGTGGGCATTGTTAGCGACAGAGTGGAAAAACTTAGAACTATTATCTTATACAGAAGAATGTACATTAGAAAAATTAGATGAGAAGTTTTCGCTCATATTGCAAGGAAAGTTAAAAGGAAGAACAGTTGTAAATATGAAATAAAAAAGAGACGCTAACTTGAGCGTCTCTTTCCTATTATAATGATTGTTTTAAATTGATTTTTCCTTGTTCACCTAAAACACCGTCAGCGATATTTACAGCGTGATCACCGATACGCTCTAAGTTACTTACCATGTCAACGAAGATGATGCTTGCATCGCCTGAACAGCTGCGTTCGTTTAGACGTATTACGTGACGTTTGCGAAGAACACGTTCCATTTGGTCGATTTTACGTTCTTTTGCAATAACAGTTTGAGCTAGTTCAGTGTCAAAGTTTGTTAAAGCATTGATTGCATCTTGTAATGTTGAAATTGTTAATTCAAGCATTTCATTTAATTCAGTTAGTGCGTCGTCTGATAGTGAAACGCGGTTTGAAATTTGGAAATCTACAAGTTCTACAAGGTTTTCTACATGATCACCGACACGTTCAATATCTCCAACAACACCAGCTAAAACAGAATGCTTCTCAGAATCTGCTGATGAAAGTGGTTTTTCTGATAGTAAAACTAAATACTCGGTAATTTTTTTATCTAAATTGTTAATAGCTCCTTCTAATTGAGTAGCCATATTAGCGTGTTTTTTGTCTTGTGTATTTAAAAACTGGTTTGCTTCTTTTAATCCATCTAATGAAAACTCCGCCATACGGATAATCTCTTTTTGAGCTTCTGTTAAAGCAATAGCTGGAGATTGTTCAATAAAGATTGGATTTAAATGTTGTGGTTTGAAGTTAATAGATGCATCTTCACCACGAATAATTTTTGTTACAATCCAGGCTAATACTGCAATGAATGGGAACTGAATGATTGTATTCGTTACGTTAAATGTTCCATGTGCAAATGCAATTGTCATTTCTGGATTCAAGTTTAATGACGTTTGGAAATATTGAATTAAATTTGTAAATGGTATCAATATAATCGTAAAGATAATGGTACCGATAATATTAAAGATAACGTGAACTAATGCTGCACGTCTTGCTGCAATTGAAGTACCGATTGCTGCTAATACTGCTGTAATTGTCGTACCGATGTTATCACCGAATAATACAGGAAGGGCAGCTTGTAAATCGATTGCACCTTGACCGAATAATTCTTGTAAAATACCGATTGTTGCGCTTGAGCTTTGTACAATTAAAGTGAAGACTGTACCGACAATAATTCCTAAAATTGGATTATCACTCATGCTAATCATTAAATCTTGGAATGCCTCTAATGAACGAAGAGGTTTCATACCTGCGCTCATTAATTCTAAACCGAAGAATAACATACCAAAACCGAATACAACTTGACCTACAGAATGTACTTTTTTATTTTTAAAGAAGAATAGTAAAATCGCTCCAACTGCCATAACTGGGAGAGCGTATTCTCCGATTTTAATCCCGATAATAAATGCAGTAACTGTCGTACCGATGTTCGCACCCATAATAACACCAATTGCTTGTCTTAATGTCATAAATCCGGCACTTACAAGTCCGACTGTTAAAGCGGTTGTTCCTGAACTTGATTGAATTAATACAGTAACTAACATACCTGCTAGTACACCCATAAGTGGGTTCGTTGTAAAACGATCTAAAATATCGCGAAGACGATCTCCAGCTGCTTGTTGCAGTCCATCGCCCATGTATTTAATCCCGAATAAGAAAATACCTAATCCACCAATGAATTGGAAGATCATTTCTTGAACATTATATTCCACGCATTCCACTCCTTAAATTTCATGTACGATGTAATTATTAACTAAACCTTGAGGCACTGTAAACGGTTTGCTAGTAAAATTTACACTAAATTTACAAAGAGGTGAAAAGTTTACAATTCTTTAAAAAAACAGCTGTATTTTAATGGTTTTCGTCTTTTGTAAATAGTGTTTTTGTAAAGAAATCACACTTTTTAGAATAGTATTATTCAATTGTATATCAAAGAAATCTTCTACAAGTTCATTGTATATTTTTTGATGATAGTTAAAAAAATATGTAGGGAAATGCATGTAGTTTTATAAAGCCAACATGAGGTTTAATATTTATTAAGTAGTCTTTTTTTGCAAGAAAAAAAGCTGCTAAATTATCCAGCAGCTTTTTCTGTATTTTTATCTCCGTGCTTTTGTTTTCTTATACTTGTAATGTAAATGAACAGAAAAGCAATAAGTAATAGGGAAGAATAACGATATACAGTCGCATAGTTTGTAAAATGTGCAATGAATCCGAAAATAATCGCTCCCGCACCAATTCCAAGGTCAAATGCTGAGAAGAATGTAGCTGTTGCGACTCCTCGTCGGTGCGGTGCTACTCGGTCGATCATCCATGCTTGTAGCGCAGGCTGAATCGCTCCGAAGCCACTTCCGTAACAGGCTGCCGCAATAACTAAGCTCGGAATTGTCGTTGTATACGACAATAAAATAATACCTGCGAACGTTATAATAACCCCTGGAATGATGACGAATGTATGGCCTTTCGCATCATATAACTTTCCGGAAAATGGACGAGTTACAGCGATTGCTAGCGCGTTACATAAAAAGAAGAGACTAATATCAGCAATGCCAACTTCGGTAGCAAATAGTGTGATAAAGCTGCCGATTCCTCCGTACATTAATGTAATACATAATATTAATAATGAAGGAAGTAAAGCTTTGCGCTCAATAAATCCATCGAGAAAAGTACCAGATGATTGTTTTGGTGGTTGTTTCGTTTTTTGGATTTGAAGTAGTTTCGTTAAAATTAATGAAACGATTGTGCATGAAAGTGCACATAAAAAAAGAACGTTGAAATTATATGCTTGCATAAGCCATAATCCGATTAGTGGGCCGAGAGCCATTGCAATGGTTCCAGAAAGTCCGAAATATCCCATGCCTTCTCCGCGGCGAGCTGCTGGAATTAAATCAGAAACGACAGTTCCATATGTAGTCGTTGTAATACCGAAGCCAGCTCCGTGTAAAATACGAACGGCAAGCAAGAGAAAAATGGTAGAGGCGAAAAGGTAACTGCCCATAGCGAGTAAACAAATAGCAGTACCGATCATTAAAATGATTTTTTTATTAAATTTCTGTAAGGCGTTTCCAGTTAGCGGTCTAACAAAAAGTGCCGCAACGGTAAACATACCGACGACCAATCCGATATTTGAACTTGTGCCACCGATTTCTTTCACATAAACAGGTAAAGTTGGAATTAACATTTGAAACCCTAAAAACATACATAAGTTTGCAAAAATTAAAGCAACAAACTCTTTTGTCCATAACGGTTCTCGTTTTACGAGTATTGCCTCTCCCATATATTCATCCCCTATATACATTTTTTCCGCTATTTGCGGACAGTAAAATTCCCACCTCAAAATCTGGCTGGAGCAAAGAAGTTAGGTGGAAGCCCTGCTGCCCGCAAACGCCCGATTGGTGAAGGCTAATAATCGGTGGGGGATGAACAAAACCCCCACTGATTAAAGTTTCACTTTATCTCTTTTCTTTTGAGTATATGTATTGGTCAATGTAGCAGTCAAGGAAGGTGTCTTGAAAGCGGATAACAATTTTTAAAATGAAAAACTGACAAATTTGTGTAAACGCTACACAACTATGAAAAAAAGATGTAAAGTATAGATGTATAGACTTGTAGTTGTTATGAATGATAGAAATTGTTTTTTCTTTAAAGAAAGCGGATTCAAAAGGTAGTGAATGAGAAGGGGATATGTACTTTTTTACTACATATATTTGAAAAGGTTTACAAAACAATGAAGAAAGAGGCGTGTACATATGAGACGATTAGGTATTTCTATTTATCCAGAACATTCAACGGTAGAGAAAGATAAGGAATATGTAACATTAGCAAGTAAATACGGATTTACACGTGTGTTCACATGTTTACTATCTGTGGATGGAGAAAAAGAGAAAATTATTGAAGAATTTAAAGAAACGATCTCTCATGCGAATGCATTAGGGTTCCAAGTATTAGTTGATATTAGTCCATCTGTTTTTGAACAATTAGGTATTTCGTATAATGATTTATCATTCTTCCATGAATTAGGTGCGTACGGTATTCGTTTAGATGTTGGTTTCTCAGGATTAGAAGAATCAATTATGACTTATAATCCGTATGGTTTGAAAATTGAGATTAATATGAGTAATGGTACGAAGTATGTAGATAACATTATGAGTCATAGACCAAACCGTGAGAATTTAATTGGCTGTCATAATTTTTATCCGCACCGCTATTCGGGGTTATCATACGATCATTTCATTACATGCTCGAAACAATTTAAAGATTACGGCATGAGAACAGCTGCATTTATTTCATCATTTGATGCAACATACGGACCTTGGCCAGTAACAGAAGGTTTATGTACGTTAGAAGAGCATCGTGAATTACCGATGACAACGCAAGCGAAGCATTTATTTGCGACAGAATTAATTAATGATGTTATCATTGCAAACGCTTATGCTTCAGAAGAAGAATTACAAGCACTAGGTGCGTTAAATAAAGAGAAACAAACATTTGATATAGAACTATACGATACAACGACAAATTTAGAAAGAATTATCGTATTAGAAGAACCTCATTTTTATCGCGGGGATGTATCTGAATATATGATTCGTTCTACACAAAGTCGTGTGAAATATAAAAAAGAAGAGTTTAAACCTCATAATACGCGTGAAATTAAGCGTGGCGATCTTTTAATTGATAATGAGCAATATGGCCAGTATAAAGGTGAATTACAAATTGCATTAAAAGATATGGTGAATACAGGAAAAACAAATGTAGTTGGTCGAATTATAGAAGAAGAGATTTTCTTACTAGATTATTTACATGCTTGGGATAAATTCGGATTTACATTAAAGAAATAGAGAGAATATAAAGGGGAAAAACTACTGATTTCAGCAGCTTTTCCCCCTTTATATATAAAGAGCGAGAGGAAGAGCTATGACAAAGGTGCATCAGCGATTAATTTCTATTTTAGAGGAGTTTTTAGAAGAGAAATCGATGTTAAATCGAGCTTTTTTAGCGAACCGATTACATGTATCAACGAAGACGATTCAAAAAGATATAAAATTATTAAATGATATATTGGAAGAAAACGGAGCGAAAATCGAATCGCAAAGAGGGACTGGATATGAACTAGAAATTATACAAACGAAGATATTTGAAGAGTTTTGTGTGAGTCTATTTCAAAAACAGACGGAAAAGATCCCAACTTCTTATGAAGAAAGAGTTGCGTATATTTTACAACGTGTTTTAACGACAGAAGGATATGTGAAGCTTTCGCAGTTAGCAGAAGAAATTTACGTGAGTAAATCAACTGTAAATTTAATTATGAAAGATGTTACAGATATATGCGGTCGCTATACATTGCAAATTGAAAAGAGACCGTATTATGGTATACGTATTGTGGGAGAGGAATTTAATATTCGTTCTTGTTTATCACAATATGGTTTACCACGTTATGAACATACTCCGTTTCATGAGCAATTTGAGCAGACGGATACATATGTATCGTTACCTCATATATCACTCATTCGTTCAATTATATTAAAGTATATTGAGGGTGGAACAATATATTTATCTGATATAGAAATTGATAATCTAGTTATTCATATTGCAATCGCATTAAAGCGTTGTCAAAGTCAACATTATATGACAGGACTGCATGTGGAGCAATCAGAACTTATAATAAAGAAAGAATATACAATTGCGAAGCAGATTTTAGGAGATTTAGAGAAAGAGTTAAAACTTTTATTTCCAGAAGAAGAAGTATTATATGTGACGGTGCATTTGTTAAGTACTGCTGTTACAGCGAGAGATCGCTATGAAAATGTAGAAGAGCTATTAGGAAAAGATATATATGCATTTATGCAACATATTCTTTTTAAAGTAGCGGAAGAACGGAATCTTATTTTTTATTATGATGAAGAATTATTATTTGGATTTGGTGTTCATTTAAAAACGTTATTAAATCGTTTGAAGTATAAGTTAAATACGAGAAATCCTCTTTTGGCAGAAGTGAAAAAGAATTATCCGTATGCTTTTGAAATTGCGGTTCTCGTTGGAGATATAATTGGTGAATATACGGGTGAATCGATCCCTGAAAGTGAAATTGGTTATATTGCTATTCATTTCGGCGGAGCGATGAGCCGTTTGCAGGAGCAGAATCAAAAGAAAAGATGTTTATTAGTTTGTGCGACTGGTCAAGGGAGTGCACAACTATTAAAATATAAAATTTTATCACAGTTTCGAGATAAATTAGAGATTGTAGGTATTACAGGCTATTATCAATTGAAAGTAGAAGACCTTTATAAAGACAAAATAGATTGTATTATTAGTACGATTCATATACCTAGTGGTTTGCCTGTTCCAGTTATAAAAGTGAACTCAATATTTGATGATAAAGAGATTAAATCGATTGGTCAGCAATTGTTTACGCATGTGAATAATAGTGTGCAGCAATATATAAAAGAAGATTTAATCTTTTTAAATCGTAGCGCTTCTACGAAAGAAGAAGTTATTCAATTTTTATGTGAGAAAGCCGCTGAGAAAAACTATGTGCCAGAAAATTTTTATGCTTCTGTTATGGAAAGAGAAAATACATCTCCGACAGCGGTTGGAAATTTAGTGGCGATTCCGCATCCGATGCAGTTATTAAGTGAGGAAACATTTTTGATATTTTGTACACTTGATAAGGCTGTTGAGTGGGGAGATAAAAAAGTACAATTGATTATTTTATTTAGTGTGAAGCGCAATAATAATGAAGATTTGCAACGGCTTTATGATTTTTTATATGATATTATGTCTAATCAGAATACGATAGAGAAATTAACTCAGGCTGAATTAATTGAAGGTTTTCAAGAGATTTTATTATCGTATTGAAAAAGTATATAAAAACTTCCGTTACATAACGGAAGTTTTTTATGTTTAATTGTATGCGTTTTCATAATAAGATGAACATATAGAAAAACAAAGCTTGGGGGAAGTTAAAATGACTGATATGCAAACTCCATTTGCGTTAATTTTACATGGTGGCAACGCGAGAAGCGCGGCGCTTGAAGCAATCGCTTTTGCAAGACAAGGAGATTTTGAGAATGCGAGTGAAAAGATGGAACTTGCTAGTGAAGAAATTTCAGCAGCTCATCGTATTCAGACGGATTTAATTCAAGAGGAAGCAAGAGGAAATCATGCAGAAATAAGTTTACTGTTAGTGCATGCACAGGATCATTTAATGAATGCAATTACAGTGAAAGAACTTGCTGAAGAATTTATCGCTCTTCATAAACGTGTGGAAGAGAAAGTGACAGTATAATATGTATATTTTATTATGTTGTGCTGCAGGTATGTCAACGAGTATGGTTGTAAGAAAAATGCAAGAAGAGGCGAAGAAACAAGGGAAGGATTATAAAATTAAGGCAGTTGATTCAGAACTTGTGAAGCTTGAAATTAAGGAAGCAGATGTCGTTTTAATTGGTCCGCAAGTGAAATATTTATTTCCGGCCGTAGCGTTTCTTGCAAAGTCATACGATATACCAGTTGCTATTATAAACCAACGAGATTATGGCATGTGTGACGGTTTGAAAGTACTTAAGCAGGCAGAAGAATTAGTTTTAGCGTAATTATATTTTTTTAAACATAAACATTATAATGTTATAACTTTTGGTTATATTGAACAAAGGGAGGGCTATTGATGAATGGGTTTATGAGTTTTATGGAACAGAAGATTATGCCAACAACGCAAAAGATTGCAGGACAGCGACATTTATTAGCAATTCGAAACGGGGTTATTTCTACATTACCATTAACGATCGTCGGATCATTTTTCGTTATCTTTTTAAACTTACCAATTGATGCATATATGGAGTGGATTGCACCGTTTCGTCATATTTTAGATATTCCATTCCGATTTACAGTAGGCTTAATGGCATTATACGCAGCTTTTGGGGTAGGGGCTTCGCTCGCTAATTTTTATCAGCTCAATCAATTAAGCGCAGGGTTACTCTCTGTACTCGCCTTTTTATTAGCATCAGTTGAACCAATTCAAATTACGAAAGCTGTACCAGGTGTTATTGATGCGGGTAGATACATTTCAGTAGGAACATTAAGTGCCACGTCTTTATTCGGCGCAATTGTTACTGCATTAATTGCAGTAGAAATTTATCATTTTATGATTAAGCATAATATTTCGATTAAATTACCAGAAAGTGTACCTCCAGCAGTTGCAAACTCGTTTGCAGCATTAATTCCAACTCTAGTAGTTATTCTTTTATTCTGGGGTATTCGTTACGGTTTAAAATTTGATGTAAATACAACGATCACATATTTAATCGCACCATTAAAGTCAGTATTAGTAGGAAACAATTTATTCGGCGGTTTATTAACAGTATTTTTAATCGTGTTCTTCTGGTCATTCGGTATTCATGGCCCAGCGATTTTAGGACCAATCATTCGTCCGATGTGGGATTCAGCAATTCTTGAAAATATGGAAGTGTTCACGGCTACAGGAAATGCACATCAGTTACCAAACTTATTTACAGAGCAATTTATTCAATGGTTCGTATGGATTGGTGGATCGGGCTCAACGTTAGCTTTAGTCATTATGTTTATGTTCTCTAAATCTAAGTTTTTAAAAGAGTTAGGTAGATTATCATTCGTACCAGGTTTATTCAATATTAACGAACCAATTATTTTCGGGGCACCGATTGTAATGAACCCAATCTTAATTATTCCGTTCGTTATTACACCGTTAGTTACAACGACGGTATCATATTTCGCAGTTGTTTCGGGTATGATTCCACTGATGATGGCGAAGTTGCCATTTACGATGTTAGCGCCAATTGCAGCAGTGATTAGTACGGACTGGACAATTATGGCTGGCGTACTTGTAATTATTAACTTTGTAATCTCATTTATTATTTACTATCCATTCTTCAAAATGTATGAGAAACAACAAATAGCAGGAGAGGAGAAAACAGAATGCTCGGAGCAATTATCATCTTAATTACATTTGTGATCGGACAATGCATTGCTCATTATTCGAAATGGGTACAAAGTAAATCTTTATTAGTTTTACTACTCGTATCAGTTTTGTTTATCGGTTGTTCAATGGGTGCATATGTAATGCTAAGCTTACAATCACCTTACGTAATTATTGTACCGACAATTTTATGTGCAACATGTTTATCTGCAAAATATAGATTTACGAGCATGGCATTAATACAACGTGTGAAGGAGATGCAAAAGCATGGAGCGTAAATTAGGAATTTCACTTTATCCAGAGCATTCAACGAAAGAAAAAGATATGGCATATATTTCGTCAGCGGCACGACACGGTTTTTCAAGAATATTTACTTGTTTGTTATCTGTGAATCGTCCGAAAGAAGAAATTGTAGCTGAATTTAAAGAGATTATTAATCACGCAAAAGATAACAATATGGAAGTTATTTTAGATGTAGCTCCGGCTGTGTTTGATCAGCTTGGTATTAGTTATAGCGATCTATCATTTTTCGCAGAATTAGGCGCAGACGGTATTCGTTTAGATGTAGGCTTTGACGGGTTAACGGAAGCGAAAATGACGAATAATCCGTACGGTTTAAAAATTGAGTTAAATGTAAGTAACGATATTGCGTACTTAGAAAATATTCTTTCGCATCAAGCGAATAAATCAGCTTTAATCGGTTGCCATAATTTTTATCCGCAAAAATTCACTGGTCTTCCGTACGATTATTTCATTCGCTGCAGTGAACGCTTTAAAAAGCATGGTATTCGCAGTGCAGCCTTTATTACATCAAATGCCGCAAACATCGGTCCATGGGATATTAACGACGGTTTATGTACGTTAGAAGAGCATCGTAATTTACCAATTGAAGTACAAGCGAAGCATTTATGGGCAACAGGGCTAATTGATGATGTCATTATCGGAAATGCTTATGCGAGTGAAGAAGAGTTAGAGAAATTAGGAAACTTAAATCGTTACATGCTGCAGCTAAAAGTGCACTTTGTAGACGAAGCGACTGAAGTAGAGAAGAGAGCGACACTGCAAGAATTACATGTAAGACGCGGCGACATAACAGAGTATATGGTACGTTCTACAGAAGTGCGTAAAAAATATAAAGACTATGACTTCCCAGTGCGCAAAAGTGTGCTACAGGAAAGAGGGCAAGTTGTAATTGGTAATAACTCATTCGGAAAGTATAAAGGCGAACTACAAATCATCTTGAAAGAAATGCCGATAGATGAACGGAAAAATATCGTCGGTACAATCGCGGAAGAGGAGTTATTCTTACTAGATTATGTAGGAGCTTGGACGCAGTTTACTTGTGTGGAATAGGGAAGATAGGGGGCGTTCTAAATTTTGGAACGCCTTTTTAATAGTAAAGTGCTTTTAATGTAAAAATTTGTCGATAAATCGATATTTCTTGTCGAATCGTTGATATATTATAAGTTACGATAGATATATTCGAAAAATCGTTGATATATTGTAGGTTACGATAGATATATTTGAAAAATCGTTGATATAATTTCATTTACTGTGACATTTTTCAGTAGTTTAATAGAGTAAAAAAAAGAGTCAGCCTCAACAATGAGACTGACTCTTTTTTACTAACTAGTTTAATACTTTAACTGTAACTGTTTTACGTCCCCAGCTACTTGATGAACCTTTATCTGGCATTAAAACATCAATTTTATTTCCTTTAATAGCTCCACCAGTATCACCAGCGATTGCTACTCCGTAACCTTCAACCCATACTTTTGAACCTAATGGAATGACACTTGGATCAACTGCAATTAGTTTCATGTTTGGATTTGCTGTTAAGTTGTGGCCTAAAGCTGATTTTACTTGGTCGCCTGCTTTATAACCATTTTCAAGTGGATCTGCTGTATAAGCTGTTGCTACAACACGTAACTCACGAGAAGATGATGGCGCACTTGTTTCAGTTTCTTTTGCAACAGGTTGTTGTGTGGCTGGTTTTTGAGCTTTAGCTGCTTCTTGAGCCTTAGCCGCTTCACGAGCTTTAGCTGCCTCTTGAGCTTTAGCCGCTTCACGAGTTTCAGCATCTGCCTGAGCTTTAGCTTCTTCACGAGCCTTAGCCGCTGCCTCTGCTTTAGCTTCTGCTTGAGCTTCAGCTGCTGCCTGAGCTTTAGCTTCTTCACGAGCTTTAGCTGCTTCCTCTGCTTTAGCTTCTGCTTGAGCTTCAGCATCTGCCTGAGCTTTAGCTTCTGCTTGAGCCTTAGCTTCTTCACGAGCTTTAGCTGCTTCCTGAGCTTTAACTTCTGCTTGAGCTTCAGCTACTTCACGAGCTTTAGTTGCTTCCTCTGCTTTAGCTTTTGCTTGAGTTTCAGCTACTTCACCAGCTTTAACTGCTTCACGAACTTTAGCTGTGTCTTGAACTTTAATTGCTTTTTCAACTTTAACTGCTGGTTGAACTTTAACTGGTGCTTTACCTGTTAAGTAAGGAACATGAACATAAGCTGTTTTTCCGTTATATTCAAATTGAATCCAGTCATTTTGCACTTCGTGTGTTGTTTCGATTACATCATCTTGTTTCAACTTACCAAGAATTTCTGAGTCTGTGTTTGCTCCAGCACGTACGTTTAATACGTTTGCTGTTACGTAGTAAGTATCTTTCGTATAGTCAGCGCTTATGAAAGCTTCTTTACCGCTATTCAATTTAACTTTTGACCATCCGTTTTCTGTATGTAAAACATTTACTTTATATCCATCTAATAATTTTCCTACAACTTTTGATTCAGTAGTTGGGTTTTCTCGTACGTTTAGTACGTCAGTCGTTACGATTGTTTCTGCTTTAGCAGATGTTGTGAAAATCCCAAGACCAAAAACCGCTGCTGTTGCTATACCCATAAATTTTTTCATAATAGCCTCCATTGCATTTGTTTTCGTTGACCTCATTATAGCAACCATTATTTTCTTATTTGCGAAAAACATAAAATTACAAAGCTTTCGTAACGGGGCATTAATATTCTGTAATAATTCCATAAATAACCTGATAGCGCTTCCTTATTGTTTTTTGGAGGATTAGAGCGTGTAAAACATAAAATGAGTGGTATTTCAATTTCTATAACATTAATAATATTACAGTAATGTTTCTAATTGTTTTCTGTAGTATTACAAAAATGGTGTGTTTTACTGTCGAAATGAAAAATTAGTTATAAAATAATAATATTTTTAGTTGTGGAAATATATAAATGAGGTGAAATTTAATGAAATATCGATAGAATTGTTACAAAATAAGTCGATGCATGGAAAAAATTACGCCTTGTATTTTGTCTATTACATATTATTTTTGCAATAATAGGATTCGATAATAGCCCGAGTATCTATAAAGAATGAAGAGTATTAGAAAGATAGTTGTAACGTGAAACATATATAATAGAAGAAACACAATTTGATAGGTAAATAAAAAACGTAGGAGTGTACACTCCTACGTTTTTTATTTACTCATATCGTAAACATTCAATTGGATCAAGTTTTGCAGCTTTGTTAGCTGGTAGTAGTCCGAATGCAATACCGATTAGCATTGAAATACCTACTGAAAGAAGTCCAAGTTCTTTTGAGATAACAAGTGGCCATCCGGCAAAGATTGAGACGATCCAAGCGAAGAAAATACCGAGCATGAATCCGATAAAACCACCTAGTCCTGTTAAAATACAAGATTCGATTAAGAATTGCGTTAATACTTTACCGCGTGTTGCACCAAGTGCTTTACGAATACCGATCTCACGTGTACGTTCTGTTACAGATACAAGCATGATGTTCATTACACCGATACCACCAACAAGTAATGAAATAGCAGCGATACCACCGAATACCATTTTCATCATACCGATTGATTCATCTAGTTGCTTCGTAAATTCACCCATATCTTGAGCTTCAAATTTATGCTCAAATTTAGGAGCTTTCATATCGTTTAAAACAGAAGCGGCTTGTTTTTCTACACTTTTACGTTCTGCTGGTGAAGTTAATATTAATCTTACAGAGTCATACTCAGTTACTCCTGAGATTACAGGAGCGTTTTCAAGTGATGTATAACCTTCTGACATAGCCATTCCGAAATCATTTTTCGTTTCATACACACCGACTACTTTATATGGCTTTCCTTTTATGTCAGTGTATAAATTTGATTCCCAGCCGTTAAATAATTTATTGAAAGCTTCTTCATTTAAAATAACAGCAGGAATCGCTTGCTTTAATTCACTATCATTTAATTCACGACCGTGAACTAATTTTATTTTCGCATCTGTCATGAAGGCGCCTGTTCCACCTCTTAAATCAAGAGAGACATCTTTTGAACCAGAAGATGCTTTTACTTTCATACTTACATCTGGATAAACATCTTTAACGCCTGGCACAGTTTGAAGACGTTTTAACATATCAGCTGTAATTTTGGCACTATCAGTTCCGTAATCAGGGTTGTTGTAGTAAATCGTTACTTCTGTATCTTTTCCTTGGCCTAACTCTTTTTTAAACTTTGCATTTGTACCATCACCCATTGAAATGATAGTAATAATGGCGCTAATACCAATAATAATACCTAGCATTGTTAATATAGAACGCATTTTATGAGCAAAGATAGAGGAAAGGGCCATGCGTATATTTTCACTCGTGTTCAAAATTAACCTCTCCAATCTTGGACGATATTTCCGTCACGAATTACAATTTGACGTGCTGCAGCTTCCCCGATTTCACGATCATGGGTAATCATAATGATTGTTGAGCCTTGTTTGTTTAATTCGTAAAAGAGGTCCATAATTTGTGTACTCGTTTTCGTATCAAGTGCACCCGTTGGTTCATCAGCTAAAATGAATTTTGGGTTATTTACAATTGCACGGGCAACGGCAACACGCTGCTTTTGACCACCGGATAATTCGTTCGGTAAGTGAGTAGCTCGATCCGCTAAACCAACTTTTGTTAAAGCGGCTAATGAGCGTTCACGTCTTTCTTTTTTATCGACTCCAGCGTAAATAAGAGGTAGTTCTACATTTTGAAGTGCTGTAAGTCTCGGTAATAACATGAAGTTTTGAAATACAAACCCGATTTCTTTATTACGAACGCGTGCAAGTTCGGTTTCAGACATGTTTGAAATATTTTGTCCCGCTAATTCATACGCACCTGTCGTTGGTTTATCTAAGCAACCGATAATGTTCATTAAAGTTGATTTACCAGAACCAGAAGGTCCCATTATAGAAGTGAATTCTCCTTGGTTTAGTGTTACGTCAATTCCGTGTAATATTTGAACGGACTCTGCACCATTTTGGAAGGATTTCGTGATGCCTTTTAAGTTAATCACTGGGCGACAACCTCCATACCATCTTTTAAGTCTTTTTCAGGTTTAGAGATAATTTGTTCTCCTTTTTTCACTCCAGAAACTTTTGCTTCGCTATCTGTCTCGAATTCAACAGTAATCGCTTGTTCTTTCGCTTTACCATCTTTTACAACGAAGACAACATTTTTGTCACCTTTTTTCACGATGCTGCTTTTCGGAACAATTGTACCAGTTGCTTCGCCAGATTTACTTGTTACGTAAACGTGGAAGCCGTTTTGTAATTCTTCACTATTATCTAATGTGACAGTGAATTGATAGTTAGAAACAGTTTTATTTTCGTCCATGCTCTTTAATGGTGTAGAACCAATTTCCGTTACTTTTCCTGTCCAAGTCTTACCAGCGACCGTTTTTGATGAAACAGTTACTTCTTGCCCAACTTTCATACTAGCAAGCTCATATTCAGAAAGTTGACCTTTTACTTTAAATTGACCAGCATGACGAAGAGTAATGCCACTCATACCTGTTTTTTCATCAGCAGTTTTCACGATATCATCAATTACACCATCAACAGGACTTGTTACAGAAAGAGTGTTTACTTTCTCTTTTGCTGCTTTAATCATTTCATCAGATTTTTCAACTTCAAACTTTTTCATTTCAAGTTGTGATTCTAATTGTTGCACTTCGACTTCCGATGCTTTTAATGCTTCCTGAGGAAGACCTGCATTTTTATCTTTTTGTAATTTTTGTTTCGCTGCATCGATTTGTTTTTGGAACAATGTTACTTCTTTTTGTGCGATTTTCTTTTGCATTTCTGCTTCCGTTACACCTTGTTTAGCAGTGGGGTCATTATATTTAAACAGAAGCTGCCCTTTTTTCACTTCATCGCCTTTTTTAACCGCTAATTCATACGTGCCTTTTGTTGGATCAAATGAAATAGTTTCAATTCCGTTTGGAATAACTTCACCGCCAAATTTTTGCGCGTTTTCGATTTGTTTTTCTGTTACTTTATAACTGCTATATGCCATTGCAACATCTGAACCACCACCACCAGCAAATGCAAAGTATGATCCAGCTGCAATTCCGATTGCTACTACACTAGTAATTAACACTTTATTTTTCTTCTTCATCTATTTATCACCTTTTCGTTCGTTTTAGTATCTACATTAAGTATAGAAGAGGTGAAGAATCTGACAAATCGTTTTAGCTTACAATAACCTTACAGTTTTGTAAGGTATGAATATGTAAATGTAAGGTAGAGGTTGTCCTAGCTTAAGCAAATGAATTGACTCGTTGTTTCTTTCCTACAATAATATTGTAGGAAGGAGAGGAGGAAGGAAGATGGAAACTTATTTTAGTGCGCATCCATTAAAGCCATTTATTCCATACTCAAGGCAACATGCCATTATATTATTTATTATGTTGGTGGGGATCGTTTTTTTATATCAATACCAAGATGTATTACGTCAAATTGAGTGGAATATAACGGTTCGATATGCGATTGCATTTCTATTTATAGGAAGTGAAATTGGGCTTCATATGTGGGAATGGAAAGCCGGGATTTTTGACCTAGGCACTTCATTACCATTTGAGTTATGTACGATTAGTTTATTATTAGCGTCAATTATGATTGTAACGAAAAGTTATCGCATATATGAGATTGTGTTTTTCACAGGAATTATCGGTGCATCACAAGCCATTCTAACGCCAAACTTGCAGTATGCTTTTCCGCATTTTCGTTTCATTGAATATTTCATTGCGCATGTATTGCTCATTTGGGCACCGCTCTTTATGACCTGGGTAGAAGGGTATCGTCCGACAGTACAATCTATTAAACGCACAATGATATTTTTAAACATATTGATTCCAATTGTTTCGTTTGTGAATTACAAAACGGGTGGAAATTATATGTTTTTAGCTCATAAGCCAGAAACTGCCTCATTACTCGATATGTTAGGACCGCATCCTTACTACATTATTTCATTAGAACTCGCAGCGCTTATTGGATGTTTTATTGTGTATATGCCGTTTGCAAAAAGAGAAAAACATGTACATAAAGAATCACTAGGATCATAACCTAGTGATTTTTTATGTTTGAATATTTACAATTCAGAAAATTAAGAATAAAATTAAAGGGTAAATCATAGAGAGAGAAGGGGAAAAATGGTCAAAAAAGTATTTTTGAATGGGATGGAAATGACGATTCAATTTATTATTTCGATTTTGGGGATTATTTGTTTAGGAGCACTGCCGAAATTATTTTATGGATTTGAGCTGCATGTATCAGAGTACATAAAGAGTTTAAAAGAAGTATTTTTGAACTTAATGGATCTCTCCAATTTGCAATATGTGAGAGATAAATTTTTATTCCCACAGTTGTTTGTCCATTATAAAGAGACGATTGTTATTTTTTTGGCCGCTTTTTTCATTTCATTATTTGTAGCATTTTGTATCGTTTATATGATTATGAGTAGTTCACCGCGTATACAACATCGAATTAAATCATTTCTTATCTTCCTAGAATCCATTCCAGACATTCTTCTTATTTTAGTATCACAAATTTTAGTTATATGGTTTTTTAAACAAACAGGTTTTTTACCTTTTCAAATTGCGTCAATTGGAGGCGAGTCGATTAGAGGATTGCCAATATTATGTTTGAGTATACCGACAACGATTATGTTTGTAAAAATGTTAGTGCTTCGTTTTGAAAATGAGCTAGAAAAAGATTATGTACTATTTGCTAAAGCGAAAGGGCTGAATCGCTTTCATATTTTAAATCGTCATATTTTACGAAATGTGTTGCTTAGTACACTTTTCTTTGCGAAAACGAATGTTTTTTTTATGCTATCTAATTTATATATTATAGAATGGATTTTTAATACGAGTGGTATTTTTATGTTTTTGAAATCGTATATGGGTATTAGGGTTGAGGTTTTCATCGTTAGTGTGCTGCTTATTTATATTCCGATTTTTATTATATTTAAATTGTTTCATTATCTCATTCCAGCTGCGATGAAGGAGAGATTATAATATGTGGACGTATATAAAACGCGATAAAAGATTTTGGATAAGCATTGGTTTTCTTCTCCTATTAGTTCTTTTGAGCATCGGAAATACGATATGGAATGATGGACAGATTAAAAAAGTTACACTGCAATATGATGCGGATGGAAATCCAGAAGTGCCACCGTTTTCACCTTCATTACAATTTTTACTTGGGACAGACTTGAAAGGATATGACCTTTTACATTTAGTAATTGAAGGTGCGAAGTGGACGATTGGTATATCTATTTTAATTGCGGCACTTAGAATGGTAATAGGTGTGTTTTTCGGTGTTATACTCGGAACATATATAAAAAGAGGCTTTTCGAAGATTGAGGCTTTTTTTGATAGTTTCACAGTTATTCCGACAGTTATGATTGCGTATTTCTTTCTTCAAGCTGTGAATAGATTTGGAAGTGGAGAGGAAACAACAACTTTTTTTGAAAGGGCTTCGTTCCAAGTTGTATTACTTGTACTGCTTGTGATGCCGGTTATTGCACTGTATGTGGCGAAGGAAGTTCGTAAATTACAAACGGAAGAATTTATTGATGCCGCGCGCATATTAGGTGGATCAAGAAGACATATTGTTATAAAGCACCTTTTTCCGCATCTCTATATGACGTTTATACTCGTATTTCTTCAGCAGTTTACTCAAACCTTGACTATTTTACTTCATTTAGGGTTACTTGAGGTGTTTTTTGGCGGGACAGTCCAGTTTGGTGGACCGATAGGGATAAAAGAAGTAGACTCTTACACACATGAATGGTCAGGGTTAATAGGAGTCTATTTTAGATCATTAACAGTGCATCCGTGGATTCCTCTCGTCCCAATTACATTTTTCGGGCTTACTATTTTTTCAGGAAATATGATTGTAAAAAGTATAGAAGAGGCGATGTTAAAAGTAAGGTTAGGCGGAGAGATAAAGAAGCCAGTTGTAGAAGAAGAACAATCTGTTGTGCAGTCAAAAGAAGAGTTATTTACTTTTAAACATACGATGTGAAAATAAAGAAGAAGCAAGCATAATCAATGCTTGCTTCTTCTTTTATTTCGTAGAAACTTCACCTTCAGCTTCTGTTTGCGGAATAAAGTATCCGATTATACCACCGATAATTGCCGGAACAATCCAGCCGATTCCTAAGTTATAAAAAGGAATTGTGTGTACGATATTAGCGATAAAGTTTGGAATCATTTCCACATTATCAAGTGCATGAATACAGCTAATAAGGAATGCAGCAATCATTGCTCCGATATAGACAGAAGGTTTACGTTTCGTATATTTATCAATAAATGATACAAAAATTAAAATGATTGTAATTGGATATAAAATAATTAATACAGGTAATGTAATTTTAATTAATAAGCTTAAGCCTAGGTTTGAAATGATGAAGCTAAATATACAAACGTATAGTACCAGTTTCTTGTATGAAACATTCGTTAACACTGTTGCGAAATAGTTTGCGAATGCACTTACAACACCGATTGCAGTCGTTAAACAAGCGAAAATAATTGCGATACTTAATAAAACATTACCGCTTGTCCCAAAGAATTGATACATAATCGTAGCTAATAGCTGACCACCGTTTTCAAATTGTCCTAAGTTTCCGTTTGAAGCCCCGATATAACCGAGTAAGAAATAAACAATTGTTAAGAAAAGGGCAGCAATGCTTCCGCAAATAATTGTATATTTTGCGATGGATTTTTTATCTTGTATACCGTTTTGGCGAATTGCATTTACAACAATCGTTGATAATACGAGCGCCCCAATTGCATCTAACGTTAAAAACCCTTCAAGAAATCCTTTGAAAAATGGGATGTCTTTATAGTCACCGATAGGTTCTGTGAATGATCCTGGTGAAAGAATTGCTTTTGTTGCCATAATTGCAATAATTACAAGTAAAATTGGCGTTAATATTTTACCGATATGATCTACTAATTTGGATGGATTTAATGATAGGAAGTAAACGACTGTAAAGAAAATAGCGCTAAAAGCCAACATAGAATACCATTGATCTGGGAAAAGTGGTGCAATCCCAATTTCGTAAGATACAGATCCAGTTCGTGGAATAACAAATAGTGGGCCGATTGAAAGATAAATAATGATAGCGAATACTGCTGCGAATTTTGGATGAACACGGCTTGCTAAAGTGTTAAAACTACCACCGGCAAGGGCAACAGCGACGATAGCTAGTAAAGATAAACCGACGTCTGTAATAATAAATCCTGTAATGGAAACCCACATGTTCTCTCCGGAAGAAAGACCGAGAAGGGGCGGGAAAATCATATTACCAGCACCGAAGAAAACTGCGAATAGTAGTAAACTAATCGAAAGTATTTGCGCTGGTTTTAAAGTTGTACGCATATAAAGAAAATCCTCCTAATGAGTATTTTTGTCGAAAATTCAAATAATTTGTCGAGTAACTGTTATTATTTTAAAGGTCTGATGACTAGAAAGCAAGAGGGAATTTTATAAAAATTAAAAAATAATGCATTAAATTGAATAAATATACTATTTATATGTTAATTAGGAAGGATTTAACTTTACATATAAAAAAACACACATATCGTTACGATATGTGTGTTAAAAGAAAATCTTTTTATCACGTTCTTCTTTTAAAATTTCAACTGCTTCTCGGAAGCGTTGTGAATGCACAATTTCTCGTTCACGTAAAAAGCGTAAGCTGTCATTTATATCTGGATCATCGGATAAGTTAATGAGCCATTGATATGTTGCGCGCGCTTTTTCTTCAGCTGCAATATCTTCGTATAAATCTGCGATAGGGTCTCCTTTTGCCTGAATATAAGTAGCAGTAAAAGGAACACCACCTGCATTATGATAAAATAAAGCGCTATCGTGATTAGCGTACTGTGCGTCTAATCCGGCAGCTTTCATTTGTTCCGGTGTTGCATCTTTTGTTAATTTATAAATCATTGTAGCGATCATTTCTAGGTGTGCGAATTCTTCGGTGCCGATATCGGTTAGCAAGCCAACGACTTTGTCAGGGATAGTATAACGCTGATTTAAGTAACGAAGGGCAGCAGCTAGTTCGCCGTCAGCACCACCGTACTGTTCAACTAATAATTTGGCAAGGGCTGGATTACAGGTGCTTACTTTAACCGGGTATTGTAATTTCTTCTCATAAATCCACATATTTTCTCTCCTTCATATTTGCCATGGCCAAGGACCTTTGCTCCATTCCCATGGAGCGTTAGAATAACTATTTCCAAACTGCTGAAGTGGTCCGTATTTTTCTTCCATCTTTTGTTTTAATACCCTTCGTTTATAGGAGAAGTCATTAAATTGATTAATCGCAGCAGTGTCATCTGGATGTGTATCTAAATAAAGAGTTAGTTCAACTAGTACAAAGTCTAGTTCTTGAAGCTCCAGTAAAAGTTGATAATATTCTTCTGGTAGCGATTGAGTCACGTCAGTAGTCACCGCCCTTTTTTATAAGGATTTTCATAATAGTCATAAAAAACAGGCCATAAAGTCCCTTTTTGTAATGCCTCTTTTGGTGTGAATTGCGGTAAATTTGGCGGTTGAAAACCTAAAAATAAATTAGGAGGAGTAGAATAATATTTTTTTCCGATAGGAGGACAAGGATCTTGAGGGCTGTGGTATGGCACGAATGATCTCATATATTTATTCATGAATAAACCTCCTTAACTCTTCATCACTACGTATTGTATTCAGACATAATAGGCATTTATGACACATATAAAAAAGTAATAAGTACAGGGGGAATGAATGTGGAGAATGTAAAGAATTTAATTGTGTTAGAAGTAAAGAACTTAAAGGAAACTCTGTATTTTTACGAAGGGATTTTAGGAATAAGCCCCAGTTCAGAGAGACCTCAATTAGATATAACAGGGGTTTGGTATGATGCTAATTCAATGAGAATTAGTTTTGTTATGAATCGAAGTTTAGGTGGACGTGAGAAGAGTATTACAGCTTTGTGTGATGTACTAAAATTCTCAATTTCTAACATAGAGAAGTTAAAGAAGAAATTAGATTTTTATGAAATTGTATATACAGAAAATGAGTGTACGAAGAGTATTGTAGTACAAGACCCAGATGGATATAAAGTTCAAGTGATAGAAAGAAAGGAACATAGGGAGGCGATTTGATGGAGAGAAATTACGAAGAAAGTGCGTTGTTTGAGCATAAGTTTTGGCTAAAGGTACTTAGTGATCATGCGCAATTTTTACTTGATGCGTTAGCTCCAAAGGAGAAGGAAGATATAAAGAAAGCTACTTATTTTGTTGAGACGTTTACAGGCTTTTTAAATAAAATTCATACTGTCAATCTCATTGCATTCTCAAAAGAGGCAGAGCGAGCCGCTAAGGAGATACGAACGTTTAAATTAAATATTATACAGAAACAGTTGGAGGGGAAAATTACTATTCATTTTACGCCAACTTTTATTAATCATATGGTAAATGAAGTAGAAGAGTATATAACGGTGTTAGAGTTTTTAAAGAAAGGAGAAGTTCCGCCTGTTTTTCATGAACTGCATTACCATCTCGTTTGGTTAACGGATGCGGCTGGTCATGCGGGCTCTATTTCTGGTGGGTTAGATCTTGTTGAAAAAAAATTAAAAGAGAAAAGTGAAGAATTCACGAAGCACTTTGAACAATTTTATTTAAAAGCGGTTGAAATGACCGGATATTTACGGACAGAGCTTCATCATTTTCCGGTGTTAAAGAAGTTTACAAAAGATGTTTCACTTGAACTCAAACTATTTTCGCATTTTCTACATGAAGTAGAAGAGTTAGAATTATCGAATGAAATATTAAGTGCATTATCAGCGAGAATGGCAGATCATATGGCAAGAGAGGAATGTTATTATTTATTAAAGTTAGCACAATCATCTGGACTTGAGATGCCAAAATGTAATCCACTTTAAAGAACAAGAGGTCGATTTCAGTTGGCCTCTTGTTCTTTTTTATTCTCTCTTTTTATTTTTGCTTGCTCAATACTTGCCTGTAATGTCTCCATAATATTGATGATGTTTGGAGCTGGGGAGATTGTTTCAGTTTTTTCCTGCTGTTCAATTTTGTTTTCGATTAATTCGGTAAGAGCGTCTTTATACTCGTCTGTAAATAGCTCTTGTTCGAAAGGATTTGTAAGATGATGAATTAAATTGATTGCCGCGGTGAGTTCTTGTTTTTGAATAGGATGATCTTCGTTACTTGGTAAATTAGGTGTAGTTGTTATATTGCGAATTTCATTAGGGTAATGAATGGTTTGTAACATAAGCCCATCTTCAAAGCTACGGATAATAGCTAAGTGTTGTTTTTTTCTGATAGAAATATGAATAAGACCAAGTTTATTCGTACGTTCAAGAGCTTCTTTTAATAATAAATATGACTTTTCGTGTCCCGGCGTAGGGCCTATAAAATAAGAACGGTCATAGAGAACAGAATCAATTTCGCTATTTTGGACAAAAGATATAATACGAATGGACCGTGGCTCATGAACTTTTTGCAGCTCAGCTAATTCTTTTTCATCAATAATGATGTATTTATGAGGTGCATATTCATAGGCTTTTACAATATCTTGATCATCGATTTCCTCATCCGTACAATCAGGAGCAAACTTTTTATATTTAATAGGTGTTAGGCATTCTTTATGAAGACTTAAAAATTTTATATCGTTTTCTTCTACGGCACTATATAGTTTGATTCCTATATTTAATAGCCCAAGTGAAAGTGCACCTTTCCATACGGTATGCATATGAAATTTCTCCTTTCATTTAAAAAAATAAGTATGTTTATTATGAGATAGTAAGAAATTTCATATACGTTTTTTATTTTTAGTCAAGGGTAAGCTAGATAGTTCGAGTCATAAAATGTATTGACAAGCCCTCTAAAATATTTTAATGTGATTGTATAAAATTGTGTATATAAAGGGGAGTAACTTATTACAGTAAAGTCGTCATTACAGGGAGAAACCCTCGGCTTTATTGGCAACGTTTCGTTGTTAGTGAGACCTTTACCAGCAATGGTACAGGCCCCTTATTGTCTTTTTTAGGACCCTTACCATATTTGGTAGGGGCCTTTTTGTATACAAAGAGAGGAGATAAAAAATGAAAAAACTTATTAGTAGATTAAGAGTTGTATTTCATGTCCGCAAGTTTGTTCCATTCCTATTTGACTTTTTCACTTCAAAAGAGGTTTCAATAAAGAAGAAAATTTTATCTGTTGCTTTTTTAGTTGGTTATGTGGCGATGCCGCTTGATTTAATTCCAGACTTCCTGCCGTTTATCGGTATTTTAGATGATATTGGAATTGTGTTATTCATTTTGAATCGAATTGTAAAAATGGCACCAGTGCAATTACAAGAAAAGCATAATGTAAATATTGGATAGGAGTTAAAAGAATGGAGCAAATTATTTTAGATATAATCGAGTTTTTAAAGCAGTTTTCTTATTTTGGAGTTGTGTTAGCATTAACGTTTGAATTTATTCCAGCAGAAGTAGTTTTGCCTATGGTTGGATATTGGGTGTACGAGGGAGATATGAATTTTTGGCTAGCTGTATTAGCTGGAACGCTTGGTGGAACTACAGGACCATTAACGTTATATGCACTCGGTTATTACGGTGGTCGTCCTCTATTAATAAAATACGGAAAATACTTTTTCATTAAAGAAGAACAAATTCAAAAGGCAGATGATTTCTTTGAGAAATATGGACCGGTTGTAGCATTTGTTGGACGCTTCGTTCCAGGAGTTCGAACACTAATTTCCGTTCCATGTGGTATGGCGAAAATGAATATATGGAAATTTAGCATATATACATTTGTAGCGATGTTCCCGTTAACGGCTTTGTATATATATGTAGGAATGAAATTAGGTCCGCATTGGGAAAAAGCAGCGGATATTGTTGGACAATATATGCTACCGATATTAGGAGGCGTTCTTCTTATCGTGGCTAGTATCTTTATCTATAAATTTATGAAAAAACGAAACAAAACGGAATCTATCTAGTTATTAGCATTGAGTTTTGATTAATTTTTGAAAATAGATGAATAGTACAGGCAAAAGACTCTAAAGGACATACACATATAGGGAATATAAAAGAGAGAGGGGAAACAACTATGTCTTGTGAGTGCTCAGGGTCAGCGTTAACTTGCTGTCCAGATAAAAATTATGTGCAAGATAAAGTGTGTAGTCCGTGGTCTGCTACTGTAGTTGCAACAGCAATTGATAATGTTCTCTATACAAATAATATTAATCAAAATGTAATTGGTACTGGCTTTGTGAAATATGATGTTGGACCAGGCCCAATCACTGTAGAAGCACTTGATTCTGCTGGGGCTACAATTGATACACAAACATTAAACCCAGGAACGAGTATTGCTTTTACGTATCGCCGCTTTGATAGTATACAAGTTGTGTTACCGGCAACACCTGCTGGAACGTATCAGGGAGAGTTTTGTATTACAACACGTTATCCACTTTCATAGCAGAATAGGAGAGGATCAAAATGGGAATGAGAAGTTCCAGTTTGTCTTGTTGTTCTAATAAAACGCTTGTACAAGATCAAGTATGTACAGACTGGTCTATTACAGGTGCTGGTACTCAAATTGTATATACGAATAATATTACGCAAGAAGTGTATGGTTCGGGTTATGTGAAATATGATGTAGGCGCAAATCCAATTACTGTTGATTTTTTAGTAGGTGCTACAGTAGTTGATACGATTACTGTTCAACCGCAAAGTAGCGGTACTTTCACTATACGATATTTTACTACGATTCGAATTACTACGACAGGAACAACTGTTAGTCAAGGAGAGTTTTGTATTACAGTACGTTATCCGATTTCATAAAAAAGCATACCATAAAGGGTATGTTTTTTTTATTGAGGAAGTAATGAAATTGGTATTCTATAAGCAACATGTAAATTGGCAACAGTACTTGCCTTCTAAATATAGTGAAGAATTACTTTGTATATTAATAATACTAACGGATATTAAACCTTTACCTGTGTAAGATATTGTATTGCCAGGAAACACAGTGAAAATATTAGTTACTGCTCCAACGATTTGAATTGTACTTGCTTCAGTGCTGCTAGTACTATTGTAAACCGAGACAGTACCTGATATAAGGAGTATCCCATCACTTTGCCATAGTATCATTGATTGTAATGCATCTTTGGCGGAGGGAATGGTGCTATTAGTTATGAGGAAATTCCCTGCAAATTCATTTGTTACTAGCTCGCAACTTGGATTTGGAGGAGGGGGCGGTGGACAAGGGTCTGGACAAATGATAGATAAAGGAGCGAAACAGCCAATATTTTTTTTATTCTTCAATACAACCCCTCCTTTTTAAGTTGTCTTTTACTACTATTAAATGTAGAAGCATGGCCGATGTGTTAAGAAAAGAAGAAAATGTTAAAAATTAAGATTGTCTAATAGGCTTACATCTTAACGTATCATTCATGTTATAGAAAAGAGTATATGTGAATAGACATGGGAAAAGAATGATCAGAATCTTTTAGACAAAAGGTGGTTGTATACAATAGTACGAGGAATGTGGGACTTAATTTATAATTAACTGTATATTTACAAAAATCTAATAAAATCCATTTGTTATTTAAACGTCATTAATATGCTTTAGATAAAATAGCCCTTGTAATGAATCAATTATTATGAGGAGGATTCACGTGGACAGAACTGCTTTAAGAAAAGTACAAGGCCTTATTGGATTATTAATGATTTTTGTATTGGCGTTTGTATCATTTCCGTGGAGTACATCAGTCAAAGCGGAAGAGAAGAAACAAGAAAAGATGCAGAGTGAGAAGAAGTTAGTTTTTCCAGTTGTAAGTGATGTACATATTAAAAACAGTGGAACGGATGATACGTTTCGCTGGAAAAGAGCGATTGAACAGTTTAATACACTTGCTCCAAAACAAGATGCATTTGTAATTGTAGGAGATTTTACTGATTCAGGATCGGTACAACAATATGATCGCTTCATGCAAGTGTATAATGAAAATGCAAATAAAGATGCGGTACGAATGAATTCTCTCGGTAATCATGATTATTGGAACGGCTTATCTGTAGATGGAGCGCAGAAGCGTTTCTTAGAAAAAACAGGAATGGAATCGATTTATTATCATAAAGTGGTGAAAGGGTATCACTTCCTTGTTATGTCTCCGGAAGATGGGACAACTCATGGATATTATTCAGACAAGCAAATTAACTGGTTAAAAGAAGAAATGGCAAAAGCGCAAAAGGATGATCCAGAAAAGCCGATTTTCGTATTTTTACATCAACATATTAAAGATACAGTATACGGTAGCCAAGAGTGGGGAACGAAAGATAGTGCGAAAATTAATGCAGTATTAAAAGAATACCCACAAGTCATTACGTTTTCAGGTCATTCTCATTATCCGTTAGATGATCCAAGATCAATTCATCAAAAAGACTTTACGTCTGTTGGTACATCTTCTGTAAGTTATATGGAAGTTGAAGGCGGTAAAGTACAAGGAAATATCCCGCCAGGAGCTAGTACGTTAAGCCAAGGTTTATTAGTAGAAGTAGATGATGAAGAAGTAACGATTAACCGTCGTGATTTCCATACGAATGCTTGGACGGGTGAGCCTTGGAAAATTAAATTGCCAGCAAAGAAAGAAACATTTACACATGTAGAAGACCGTGATAAAGAAAAGCCATACTTTGCTAAGGATGCAAAGCTTGCTGTATCAAATGTAACAGAAAATGCAGCAACAGTAACATTCCCGCAAGCATTGGACAACCTTCTTGTTCATTCTTATCGTGTACAAGCGAAGGATAAACAAACAGGTGAGATTAAAAATAAGTTATTAGCATTCTCAGAGTTTTACCGTGACCCAGTGCCGAAAGACCTTACGTTTACGCTTGCTGGATTAGATGGCGAGAAAACATATACACTTGAAGTAGTTGCGATTGATTCGTTTGGTAATGAAAGTGTGCAGCCGTTAACGGCTGAAATTACTACGAAAAAAGATAATATTGATCCGAATGTAAAGGTACCAAAAGCTGATATCTTCGATGTAAACTTCGCAGATGGTACATTTAAAGACAATTCACCATTTGGTACAAAAGGTGATGTGAAGGGCAATGTGACTATTGAATATGATAAAACATTGAAAAAGAGTGTTATGAAGTTAAACGGAAAAGCAAATACATTTGGGTATCTTCCGTTTTCAGCAGCACAAAAAGAAAAAGTTGCAAATTCATTTACGTTAGAAACTGTATTTTCAATGAATGAAATTCGTGGACAAGGTATTTTGCAAAATACAGAGAGCGGTGGAATTGGTTTTGAGTCTACAGGAAGTGGAAATGTTGAATTGTGGGCTCATATTGGTGGTAGTTATAAACGTGTTGGCGTTCAGTTAGAAGCGAACAAAACATATCATTTAACAGGAACGTATAATGGAAGTGAAGTAGCCATTTATGTAGATGGTAAAAAAGTAAATAGCCAACCAGCTCAAGGGAAAGTGTATCATCCAAACGTACCGTTTGCATTGGGAGCTGATCCAGATAGCAATGGAAATGGTGGCATTCCGTTAAATGGTCAAATTGCGTTAGCAAAATTATATAGTAAAGCATTAAGTTCTTCAGAAGTATTAGCAGCGTACAATGAGTTTTTTAATCGTACGAAGTTAGAGCAAGTAAACGCGTTATATGAAGAGCTAGGAAAAGTAAAAGCAGTGTTAGTTGGTACGTATGAATTTGGTGATAAGCCAGGTCAATACTCAAAGGAAGCATTTCAAGAACTAGAGAAAAGCTATAACACTGCAAAGCAAGCGTTTGAAAATATCGGAAGTACTGGGGAACAAATTATTCAAACGTATAACGAATTAAAAACAGCTAATGTAAACTTTGTACAATCTAAAGTAGCAGAAGAGCAACCAAAAACACCGAAAGAAAAATTACAAATCAACATTGAAAAGGCTAAAGCTGTCGTAAAGAAAGCGCAAGCTGCAAATGTAACGGACGGTTCAGTGAAATCATTACAGCAAAAAATTACAGTTGCAGAAGCTGTATTAAAAGATGCGAAAGTGAAAGACGAACAGGTAGAAACGATGAATCGTACGATAGAGTACGCGATTTCACTTGTTGAAAAAAGCATGAACAAATAAGAGGGAAGAAAAAGAAGCTTATCATGATAGGCTTCTTTTTTGTTATACTAAAAGTAGTATAGAAAGAGGGAGCGAATAATTTGGAACAGAAAAAGCTAAAAAGAATTCTTGAATATGTATGGATCGCGGTTGTGCTCCTTGTAGGATATTATTTATTAAAAGATAAAAGTATATGGATTCTATTTTTAATGACTTTCTTATTAGCGGGTTTAGGCACGTTATTTATTAATTTCTTCTTTGATAGTGTAAATGCGTGGAAGAAGAAAAAGAAGGAGACGAAGTAAAGGGGGAATCTATGCAAAAGTGGAAGCTTATATATTAGGTGATTATTTTCTTATTGCTTGTAAGTATTGGAGTTTTTAAATACGCTACACCAATAGGGAATTGGGCATCGCTTACAGCTTGCATCGGCATATTCATCATTTTACAATCGTTAACAAGAAAACATAATAAAACAGGAAAATAGCTCGCCGTTTCATCGGCGAGCTATTTTATTATGCTTCTTTTGTCTCATCATTTGTTTTTTCAGTAGCTAAATGACTATGCTTTCTAGAGTAGAAGAAATAGAAGCATAAGCCGACTATAAGCCAAACTGCAAAGCTAATCCATGTCGTTTTAGACAAATTGATCATTAAATATAAACAGCAAAGAATTGCGACAACTGGTAGTACAGGTACGAAAGGAGTACGGAATCCGCGTTTTAAGTCAGGATGTGTTTTTCGTAAAATAAGTACAGCACAGCAAACGAATGTGAAGGCTGTTAACGTACCGATGTTTACTAAATTCGCGAGTAAATGTAGGTCTAAAAGTCCTGCTAATAAAGCAGCAACAACGCCAGTAATCCACGTATTTAATAAAGGGATTTTCACTTTTTTATTTACGCGTGCTAACGCTTTTGGAAGTAAACCGTCGCGGCTCATCGCATATGAAACACGAACTTGTCCATACATAACGACTAAGAGAACGGTTGTCATTCCAGTCATCGCACCAATAGCGAGTAATCCTGCAATTGTATCTTCACCAACGAAATGCAATGCAAATGCAACTGGATCAGAAACATCTAATTGTGTATAAGGAACCATGCCTGTTAAAACGAAAGATACAATCATGTATAAAACAGTACAAATAAGAAGGGAACCGATAATGCCAATTGGTAAATCACGCTGTGGTTTTTTTGTTTCTTCTGCAGCGGTTGCGATTGCATCAAACCCTAAAAAGGCGAAGAATACAGTGGCAGCTCCAGTAATAATACCGTCGTATCCGAATGGAATGAACGGTGTCCAATTTTCAGGCTTTACATATTTTGCGCCTGCAACGATAAAGGCAATGATAACAGCTAGTTTAATAAGAACCATAATATTATTAATGCGTGCACTTTCACGTATACCAAAACTTAAAAGGCCAGTAATAAGAAGTAAAATACAGACAGCTGGTAAATCGATGATACCACCTTTTCCAACACCGGGGGCCGAGGCGATTATGGCGGGAAGGTGTATGTTAAATCCTTGTAGTAAAGATTGTAAATAACCAGACCACCCAACAGCTACAGCTGCAACGGCAAGTAAATATTCAAGCATTAAACACCATCCGACGATGAAGGCGACGACTTCTCCGACTGTCATATATGCGTAAGTATACACACTTCCTGAGACAGGTATAGAAGAAGCAAATTCAGCATAACAAAAGGCTACACAAGCACAAGTAAATGCAGCGATAAGAAATGATAGCATAATACCAGGACCAGAATGTTTTGCTGCAACAATACCCGTTAATACAAAGATCCCTGTCCCAATTACGGCGCCGATTCCTAAAAACGTTAAATCGAGTGCAGTTAATGTTCTATCTAGTTGCTTTGGTGATTCAGTACTGAGCGCTTTTTTTCGTAATAATGACTTCATTTTGGACTCTCCCCCCGTTTTTCATTTCCATAACTGCGAATATAGTATGAGCCCATTAGAAAAGAGTACGTAAGTAAATGGAGGTACAGTTATGGTATGTAGTTTTTTAAAGTTTCTGGATTAACTTTATTATAATTCAGAATATTTTGTCAAATAAAACTTTAACAAATAAAATCCGGATGAATAGGGGAAACTATGTGCGGAAATGGATACGGGTTAACAAATAGATTTATTTTATCCCGCATTAACGGGCAGTAAAACTCCCACCTCAAAATTCGGCTGGAGCAAAGGAGTTAGGTGGGGGTCGGGCTGCCCGTAAACGCCCGATTGGTGAGGGCTGATAATCAGTGGGGGATGAACAAAACCCCCACTGATTAAAGTTTCACTTTATATAGTAGGAGAAGATGCTATGTTATTTTATTTTGAACTTGTCGTCATTTTACTTTGTACGAAATTAGCTGGTGATATTAGCGTTAGACTCGGTCAGCCTTCTGTACTTGGTAAATTACTTGTTGGTATTATTATCGGTCCTGCGGTGCTAGGTATTATTAATAGTTCAGAACTTATTGATGAGCTTAGTGAAATTGGTGTTTTGCTACTTATGTTTATGGCGGGACTTGAAACAGATTTAGAAGAGTTAAATCGGAATTTGAAATCGTCGTTTGCAGTAGCGGCTGGTGGAATTATTTTTCCTTTCATCGGTGGATATGTGACAGGACTGTTGTTTGGATTAATGCAATCTCATGCCATTTTTTTAGGATTATTACTTTGTGCAACATCGGTTAGTATTACAGTGCAAACGCTAAGAGATTTAGGGAAGATGAATACGAGAGAAAGTACAACGATTTTAGGTGCTGCCGTATTTGATGATGTAATTGTCGTTATTTTATTAGCGTTTGTTATGAGCTTTTTAGGAACGCAAGATGTGAATATAACACTTGTCATTGTAAAGAAAATTGTTTTCTTTGTAAGTATTGTTTTTATCGCATGGAAAGTCGTTCCTTGGATTATGAAAATGCTTGTGCCGCTTCGCGTAACAGAAGCTTTAATTAGCGCGGCTCTTATTATTTGTTTCTCTTTTTCGTATTACAGTGAAATGATGGGAATTGCAGGTATTATTGGAGCATTTGCAGCAGGAATTGCCATTTCTCAAACGGAGTATAAGCATGAAGTGGAACATAAAATTGAACCGATTGCTTATGCGATATTTGTACCAGTGTTCTTCGTAAGTATCGGAATGGAAATTACATTTCAAGGAATCGGGAGTCAGCTTTGGTTCATCATCATTATGACGCTCGTTGCGATTTTCACAAAGTTAATCGGATCAGGTTTAGGAGCAAGACTGACAGGATTCAACCTCCAATCTTCTATTAGTATTGGTGCAGGGATGGTGTCACGCGGAGAAGTAGCGCTGATTATCGCAGCAAATGGACTGACGGCGAATTTATTAGCGAAAGAAAATTTCACAGCGATTGTTATTGTTGTTATATTGACAACGATTATTACGCCGCCACTTTTAAAGAAGTATTTTGTATAGAGGAGAAGAGCTTATCTGACGTAGATAAGCTCTTTTTTTATTCTAAAAAGCAATGGTCCTGTAGCATAGAAGGTTTGTAAGTATGGTAAAATCTATGTATATGATGTGGACGAGGAGAGGGATGTGTGAAGATTACGAAGGGGAAGGTTATAGGCGTAATCATACTTATTGCACTATGTAGACCATTTACCGCATGGAAAGAATCAAAAGTGAAATATTTTCCAGTTTCTATTTTTTCTTCCTATGTAGAAGATGAAAACCGAAAGACTATAAGTACACTGCTTTTGTACCTGACTTTGCAGTTTGGATACATGGATGGGAAAAACAGAGATCTGAAGGTGAAATAACGTCATATAAAAAAGGGGATCGAACTGTAATTGTTCATCATCCACCTGGTAATGATGGTTTTTATCTATATGATACAAATGATATTAGAGAATATACGCAACCGTAAGAAGTGGAGGTTAAATAGTGAAAGCTTCAACATTACTATTTAAAATTGAAAATAATATGGATCAATTTTCACCAGCTGAAAAGAAGGTTGCCATGTACATAATGGAGAACGCAGAGATTGTTCCAAATTTAACGACAAAAGAAGTGTCTACAAATGCGGGATCGAGTGAGGCGAGTGTTGTACGTTTTTGTAAAACAATCGGTATTGGAAGCTTTAAAGCATTTAAGATAGCGCTTGTTCGTGAATTAACGATTGCTGATTATAATATTAACGATTTTTCAGTAATGAATAAGGAAGATGGACCGTACGATTTGTTTAATAAAGTTACGTATGTGAATAAAGCTGCAATTGAGGCAAGTGTTACGGCGATAGATAAGAAGGAACTTGAGAAAGCTGCAGATCGTATTGTAAATGCGGATAAGATCTTATTTTACGGCGTAGGTGGGTCAGCGACACCGGCGATGGATGGGGCGTATAAATTTACACGGCTCGGATTTACAGCGATGATGCTATCTGATTTTCATATGATGTTGCCGCTTGTGACGAATTTAAAAGAAGGCGATATATTTGTGGCGATTTCAACATCTGGGCGAACGAAAGATGTGCTTGAAATGGCGCAATATGCAAAGAGACAAGGTGCAACTGTTATCGGAATTACGAAACTTGACCAATCATCACCTTTATATAAAGAAGCGGACATTCGCCTTTGTATGCCGGATGTAGAGCAAGATCATCGTATTGCGAGTATTGCTTCGAGAATGACGCAACTGAATATGATTGATGCTTTATATGTGATTACTTTTAATCGAATTGGCAATAAAGTACTAGATCAATTTATGGAGACGCGAGAAGAAGCTTTGCGGTTACGGAAGTTAAAGTAGAAGAAAAGATGAGGGGACTCATCTTTTTTTTATCCCGCTATTTGACGGGCAGTAAGACCCCTCCCTCAAAATTCAGCGGAAGCAAAGAAAGTTAGGTGGGGGTCGGGCTGATTAAAGTTTCACTTTATTATCTTTGACAAAAATATGTCATGTTGTGAAATTTTATTTCATAAAATAAGAAAGAGATATTGATTTTTAGTTTCTTAAAGTTATAATAAAAGTGTGAAATATAATTTCAAAGAGGGTGGCAATATGTTAGAAAATTTATCGACAGAACACCGTAATGAGAAAACGACGAATCTAGATGAGATGAGTATAAAAGAAGTGTTACAAAGTATGAATGAAGAAGATCGAACTGTTGCGTTAGCAGTTGAAAAAGAAATAGAACACATTGAAAAGGTCGTACAGACTGTTATTAAATCTTTTGAAGAAGAGGGCCGATTAATTTATATTGGGGCTGGTACGAGTGGCCGTTTAGGCATTTTAGATGCGGTGGAATGCCCACCAACATTTGGAACAGATGATAAAATGGTGCAAGGATTTATAGCAGGTGGATTGAAAGCGTTTACTAAGGCGGTGGAAGGTGCCGAAGATCGCGAAGAGTTAGCAGAAGAAGATTTGAAAAGTATTGGCTTAAACGAGAAAGATACAGTGATTGGTATTGCCGCAAGTGGTAGAACCCCTTACGTAATTGGCGGATTGAAATACGCACATAGTGTGGGAGCAAGTACGGCGAGTATTTCTTGTAATAAAAATGCTGAAATAAGTAAGTATGCAAAACTCAATGTAGAAGTGGAGACAGGTGCAGAAATATTAACAGGCTCAACACGTTTGAAGGCTGGTACAGCGCAAAAATTAGTGCTCAATATGATTTCAACAGCGTCAATGATTGGTGTAGGAAAAGTATATAAAAACTTAATGGTAGATGTTCAATCTACGAATGAAAAGTTAGTAGAACGATCAAAACGAATTATTGTGGAAGCAACAGGAGTTAGTTATGAAGTAGCGGCAGAGTATTACGAAAAAGCAAATCGTAATGTGAAAGTTGCTATCGTTATGGTATTACTACAGTGTGAGTATGGGGAAGCACTAGAAAAACTAAAAGAAGCGAAAGGCTTTGTGAAGAAAGCATTATAAAGTGAAACGATAAGAATAGGGAGGGGGATTCTATTATGAAGAAAGAAGAGAGAATGGCCAAAGAAATTTCAGAGCAACTTGGGGGAATAAAAAATATTCGTGGCATTGCTCATTGTATGACGAGACTGAGGTTAACGCTTCATGATGAAAGTAAAGTGAATATGGATCTTTTGAAAAAGGTTGAAGGCGTTATGGGCGTCATTGAAGATGAAACACTTCAAGTTGTTGTTGGTCCAGGAACTGTAAATAAAGTAGCAGCTGAAATGGAAGTTTTAACAGGATTACGAATTGGTGAGGTTGCAGATCATCATCTTGAAGATATTGGTCAAGAGATTAAATCAGAGATGAAGAAGAAAAATAATACACCAGTGAAGAACTTTTTACGAAAAATAGGTAACATTTTTATTCCGTTAATACCTGGTCTTGTTGCATCAGGAATTATAAACGGAGTTGCTAACTTTGCGAAAAACGCTGGTGCTGATCCGAATGCTACATGGCTACAAATGCTACTACTCATTGGCGGCGGTATCTTTACATTTTTAGGGATTTTAGTCGGTTGGAATACAGCGAAAGAATTTGGCGGGACACCAGTTCTTGGGGCGATTGCGGGCATTTTAATTTTCAATCCGGCGATGGCAAATGTGAAATTATTTGGTGAGGCAATGGTACCTGGGCGGGGCGGATTGTTTGCAGTTATTTTTGCAGCGTGGCTTATGGTAGTAGTTGAGAGAAGAGTACGAAAAGCAGTGCCGAATGCAGTAGATATTATTGTAACACCGCTTATTACTGTATTAGCTGTAAGTATAGTAACGATGTTAGCGATTCAGCCAGCAGCGGGATTTTTATCTGATGGTATTACGAGTGGTATTAACGCAATTTTAAATGTTGGCGGAGCATTTGCTGGAGCAGTGCTAGCCGGAACGTTTTTACCACTCGTTATGGTCGGATTACACCACGGTTTAACACCGATTCATATGGAATTTATTAATCAAACGCACGTAACACCTTTATTACCAGTACTCGCAATGGCTGGTGCTGGTCAAGTGGGCGCAGCGATTGCAATTTATGTAAAAACAAAAAATAAACGACTTCGTAACGTAATTAAAGGTGGATTGCCAGTTGGGTTTTTAGGGATTGGTGAGCCGTTATTATACGGGGTTACATTACCACTTGGAAAACCTTTTATCACTGCTTGTTTAGGAGCGGCTGTCGGTGGTGCATTCCAAGCAGTTATGAAAACGGCTTCACTCGGAATTGGCGTATCAGGATTATCTTTAATCCCGTTAATTGCTGATAATAAATATTTACTATATTTCTTAGGTTTAGTCATTGCATATACTTTCGGATTTATCTTCACGTACTTCTTCGGATTTAAAGAAGAAATGGCAGAAAACATATAGAGAAAGGGATTCCTTTCTCTTTTTCTATTCATAGAAAGGGAGATTCATATGATAGGAGTTTCAATTTATCTTTCAAAAGGGCAAGCAGACAAACAAAAAGAGTGGCTAAAAATAGCGAAGGAAAACGGATTTTCATCTATTTTTACATCACTTCATATTCCGGAAGATGATCCAGATACGTATAAAGAGTTAATTCAAACATTAGGGAAACAGGCTCTCGAAAATGAAATGGAATTAATGGTGGATATATCTCCAAAGTCGTTAAATCATTTAGGAATAACGTATGAAAATGTGGAAGTGTTATTGGGCTTTGGCATTACTGGTTTACGAATGGATTATGGCATTGCGCCGAAGGAAATTGCGCGTGTATCTCATAAGATGAAAGTAGCTTTAAATGCGAGTACGATTACAGAATCTTTCTGGGAAGAGTTACTTGCGGAAAATATACGGGTAGAGAATGTAGAAGCGTGGCATAATTTTTATCCGCGTCCAGAAACAGGACTAGCAAGGTCCTTCTTACAAAAGCAAAATCAATATTTACATGCGTGTGGAATAAAAACGATGGCATTTATTCCGGGAGATGAGGATAAACGTGGCCCGTTATATGAAGGGTTACCAACGTTAGAAAAGCACCGCAATATGCGCCCGCTTGAAGCGTTTTTAGAGCTTGTTCAAGATTGTGATGTCGATAAAGTGTTGATTGGAGATATAAGTGCTAGTTTAGAAAGTGTACAAGAAATTGCGAGCGCGAGTAGAGGGATTATTCCGCTGCGATATGAGTCATTTATAAATGAAAATGAAGTATTAAAAGTAGTAGAGCAAGTGCATACAAATAGATTAGACCCAGCACGTGATGTCATTCGCTCAGTAGAATCAAGGGAAGGAAATAAAGTGATTTTACAGCCGATGCAGGCAATCGCAAGAAAGAAAGGCAGTATTACAATTGATAATGAATTGTACGGTAGATATGCCGGCGAGATGCAAGTTGTTATAAATGATTTGCCTACAGATGAGAAGGTGAATGTTGTCGGAATGGTTGTGGAAGAGGACGTGCCGTTATTGCCTTATATTGGTGCTGGAAAAAAGTTTCAACTTTTTCTGTGCGATTGAGTAAAAGCTGGAATTAGCGCTATTTTATAAAAGACATTATTCGTAAAACGGATAATGTTTTTTGTTTTCTTTAAAAAAAGCATTTGACGAATGAAACGAAATACCGTATTGTTTTGTCTTGTGAATAAATGTTCACCATAACAAAACAAAAAAGGAGAGTTCAAAATGAATCAATATATTGGGAATTTAATTATTCGTATCGTGTTAGGAGTTACGTTCTTTGCACACGGTTTAGCAAAGTTTCAATCAGGTATAGATAACGTAGCAGGATGGTTTACAAGTATCGGTTTACCAGGTGGCCTTGCGTATGGCATAGCGACAGTTGAATTAGTTGGTGGTATATTATTAATTATCGGTTTAGGTGTTCGATATGTAGGATTGTTATTCGCTCTTATTTTAGCTGGAGCTATCGTAAAGGTAAATGGAGCAGCAGGATTATTAGGAGATGGCAAGAATCCAGGATATGAATTAGATCTTGCATTATTATCAATGGGTGCGTATTTATTCGTTGTAAAAGCAGAAGGATATGTAGATCGTTTCTTAAAAGAGAAAGTAATGAAAACGAAGTAAATTTTATTTATAAATTGTTGACTTAAAGAGTTATTGTAACTATAATAGTTACAATAACTAAGTTAAGAATGAAATGAATTAGCATATTTTTTTACACAAGTTGTAACTACAATAGTTACGACTTGTGTAAAGAATAAATAAACGAGGGAGGAATTACTATGCTTAAATCAAATTTAGAAATTATTCAAAGTACGTATGAAGGATCAGCTTCTTCGAATGCAAAACATTTAGCAGAAGCCCTCTCTAAAAAAATAGAATGGACAGAGGCAAAAGGTTTCCCGTACGGCGGAACGTATATAGGTACAGAGGCTATAATGGAAAATGTATTTAGTCGTTTAGGATCAGAATGGGATGATTATACAGCGAGTGTAAATATGTACCATGAAGTAAACGGAAAAGATGTAATTATTGCTGAAGGTGTTTATTCAGGAGTTTATAAAGAAACGGGAAAATTGTTTGAAGCAGAATTTGTTCATATATGGCAGCTTGAAAATGGGAAAATTATAAAATTTAAGCAATATGTGGATAGTTTTATTGTGCGAGAAGCGATGAAGGTTTAAAATAGAATAAGGAAACAAATGGAATCGGCTGTGCGCAGGCGATTCCATTTGTTTATGTGATTATTAGGGGAATGGGGAATACATAATATGAAAAAATGGATTATAGGGACAATTACAATGATTGTAATTGCGATAGGAGCTGTATTCGGTGTTACGAAACTTCTTAATTATATAGAAGAAGAGGAGAAGAGTCTGAAAGCACAAAATGTAACGGGGCAACAAGGGAAGAAAGCAAAGGAAGAGAAGCAACAAGCTAGTGAAGATGAAATTATTTCTACCATGCATAGGATGGTACATCAAAAAGTGAAATCCTCTGAAAAATGGGGATTTATTGAAATGACAAATAAGGAAATTCGTAGTGCGAAGGAAGCGGTAGAAAGCAGTACAAATTTTAAAAATAAATCAAAGTTACTTGCTACTTTGGAGCGCTGGGAGAAAGGGGATTTTTCACAAACGGTTGAGGAGCATAACTTTTTGTGGGAAATTCAAGGTGGTGATACTGGAAAGGCAACAGAACGTTTATCGCCAGAAGAAGAAAAGAAGTATGTGAAAGAAATGAAAGGTAAATAAAAACATCGCCACTTTGGTGGCGATGTTTTTTTGATTAAGAATGTTTGCGCAGTAAAGCTCTAGTTGGCTGAACAGCAACTGTTTTGAAATGAGAAAATAAATAACATCCTGTCACGACGACAATTGTACCTAAAATTTGTATCCATGTTAATTCTTCTCCTAGGAAAAGGAATGCTAAAATAGCTGTGAAAATCGGATTGAAGTTTAGAAAAATTCCCGATGTTGTAGCTCCTAATTTTTGTACACCAATGTTCCAAAATACCATACAAAGTACTGTTGAAATGATTCCTGTATATAAAAGCGATGTAATGAATGATGTATTTATATTTGAAACAGTGAAGTTCCCGATGTTAAATGGCAATAATAAAATAATGCCGAAAATACCAGAATATAACGTCGCCATTAGTGGTGTAGTTGTTTTTGTTGCCCATTTACTGCACACAGAATATATCCCCCAAATACAAACTGCCGCAATCATCCATAAATCTCCGCTATTAAAATGTAGTGAAAATAAAAGTGAGAAATCACCTTTTAATAGAACGAGGATAACCCCGAAGAATGAAAGGGTCATGGATAATATTTGAAGTGTATTTACTTTTTCTTTTAGAAATAATACCGAAAATAGTGCAATTGAAATTGCATTCAATGTAGAGATGAGACCCACATTCGTTGCGGATGTTTTTTCTAATGCTAAAAATTGAAAGATGTTAAAGAGAGCGACTCCTGAAATCCCCATCAGTATTAAAGGTAGTATCGCAGCGCGCGGTGGCAGGATTTTCTTTTCTTTAAACCATACCATAGGTAATAAACAAACGATCGCAATGATCCATCTTAAACTCGTCAGTGTCATCGGTGAGGCATGGTCGACGAGAGATTTCCCAACGACAAAATTCCCTCCCCATAATAAGCTCGTTAATAATAGTAAAAAGACATAAAAATAAGGCATATTAAAATCCCCTTTGTTATAATCAATACGAATTGTAAATAATTTTAGCATTTTTCTTTATTGTGTAATATATTCTTTTGTATAATGGTTAAAAATCAATAAAACATTTCGTTTGATTTGTATTTTGGAGAATAATATTTAGTTTTGTTTGAATTGAGGGATGTTTTTTCGAATAATCATCGGTAAGAAAAAAGGGGGAATCATTATGGAGTCATCTGTTATTAAAGTGTTAGATGATTTGGATGTACAAATTTTAGATATATTGCAGAAAGAATCACAAGTAAGTAATGCAGAACTTGCACGCCGTGTTAATTTATCTCCAGCTGCGATGCATGCAAGAATAAAAAGGTTAGATGGAGAAGGTTTTATTGATAAGCAAGTAGCAATTTTAAATCAAGAAAAGCTCGGTTTTGATTTACTATGCTTCATTTTTATGAGCACGAATATTCATCAGTATGAAAAGCTTGAAGTGCTAGAACGAGAATTAGAATCGATGCCTGAAGTGTTAGAATGTCATTGTTTAACAGGGGAATATGATTATTTATTAAAAGTTGCAAATCGTGATCGTAAAGAACTGGAGCAGTTTATTAGAAAGTTGAACAAGCTTGGTATTACACGGATACAGACAAGTTTAGCACTGCGTGAAATTAAATATTCGACGGTATTGCCGATACGAAATGAGGAACCGAGCATCGATTAGATTGCTTGGTTTTTTGTTTGTATAAAGTGATTGACGAGGAGAAAAGAGAGATGTATTATTATATAAAATTATGAATTAAAATTCATTTTAAGTTATAAATATTAATATTGGGGGCAAGGGGATATAATATGAAAATCTGTAATGCGGTTACGAGTGATGTGAAAGAAATTTATAGTCTCATTGAAGTTTATGCAAAAGAGGGGGTTGTTTTACCGCGTTCTCTTTTGTCTCTCTATCAATATTTGCAATGTTTATATGTTATGAAAGAAGGAGAGGAAGTCGTTGGAGTTGCTGGCTTACATGTGTTAGGAGAGGATCTTGCAGAAGTACGATCTTTAGTAGTTTCGCATACATATGCAGGAAAAGGGATAGGGCGTATGTTAGTGAATCATGTTATGAATGAGGCGGCAAAGATAAAAGTGAACAGGGTAATTTCTTTAACATATGAAACGGAATTTTTTCAAAAGTGCGGGTTTGATTTTGTGAATAAGGAAGTGTTGCCAGAGAAAGTGTGGATTGATTGCAGGCATTGTCCAAAAGTTGATTATTGCGATGAAGTGGCGATGATTAGGTATGTTGGGTGAAATGTTTAGAGAGAAAAAAGCCCACTATTATTTAAGAAATAGTGGGTATCTATATTTTAGGCAGAAATGAGATGTTGTTAAGAATTTGAATTTGTTTTTCTTACTGCAAAATTAAAAATGGGATTTTTAAGCTCATAGTTATAAGTAGAACCATCGACAAGCCCTATAACTTTATCGCTATCATAAAGGTCGAGCATAAATTGTGCCATTTGTTTTGCAGTGTGGAATTTTGGTACAACATTATCGTATTGGAATTCATCAACATCAAATGATCGTTTCGCGAACTCTGTTTCAGTTGCACCAGGAGCTAAAACTTTTGCTTGTAATTTTGCACCTTGTTCTTTCAGTTCGTGAGATAATCCTTCTGTAAATGCACTTACATAGAATTTCGTAGCGCAATACGTAACAGCATTAGCGACAATCGTATATCCACCGCCTGATGAAACGTTAATAAGCTGTGTTCCATCAATCATTGAATAATCTCGAACGAAAAGGGAAGAGAGTATTGTTAGTGCTTCTATATTTACATGCAACATCGTTTCTATTTTATTTAAATTTTGTTCAGCAATTGAGGCAAAATTACCAAAACCTGCGTTGTTAATCCACGTTTCAATCTGGAAACTTTGGAGACTTTCATAAAGTTTATAAACATTTTCCGTGACGGATAAATCAGTTCTTCGAATGACAACATCTAACTCCGGATACATTTCGTTAATTTTCAATTTTAATCCATCTAATTCTTCTTTTCTTCGAGCTACAAGTATTATATTTTTTCCACGAGATGCAAAGGCTAAAGCCGATTCATAGCCAATTCCAGAACTAGCACCAGTAATAACAGTATATTTCATATAAAATCCCCCTAAGTTCAAATTCATTTATGGTTAGATTGTATTTGTTAGAGTATACTCTAAGTCAAATGTTTTTTATAAATTTGATAAGAACGCAAAATATATGAGGGCAAATGGCATGCGGAGGGAGTATGAGTATGTACACAATTAGCGAGGTAGCTACATTATTAGGAGTGAGCACACATACATTACGTTATTATGAAAAAGAGAACATACTAATTGCAAATCGCGATACAAATGGAAATCGACTGTATGAAGAATCACATATAAAGTGGTTGCAGTTTGTAATGAAGTTAAAACAAACGCAAATGCCAATAGCGAAAATAAGAGAATACGCTAGATTATATACAGAAGGGGAGCATACAACTGAAGCTCGTTTACAGCTCCTAGAAGATCACAGGAAATCTATTCAGATTCAAAGAGAAAACTTAGAAGTTACAGAGAAGATGCTTGAAAATAAAATCATTGCATACAAAGACTCGTTGAAAAATAAATAGATTAAAAAATACGCTGTTTCCTGTTACGTGATGAAAAATGGATTTGATCTATGAGTATTTCATCATAGTGTGCGGACAAATAAAAAGAGCAGCTAGCAAAAGCTAACTGCTCCATTTAAGGGATCTCCAAGGGGGAGTGGAGAAAATATTATGTTACTCTTATTATTGACAGATAATTGAGAAATATACAGATGGGAATGAAATTTTTTCCTGTATATATGTAAAATCAGGCCTAAATTGTCTGCTCGGACAGTTTAGGCTTGATTAAACTGAATTTATAATTACTGATTTTCTAATACTTCATCTAAATTTTTTTCTAATTCTGTTTTTCTTCTTTAGGAACAAATAAATCAAGTTCTACATTTCTCCATGCTCAAACTTGATTATAAGAACATGTTTGTTTATGGCTTCTCATTCGGTTGTATTTCCCTGAGAGTATCTGCGACGCCTTCTTTTACCACGTTCTGTTTGTATATTAAATTCATTTGACCATATTTTTAACAAATAGGGGGAACCGATACCCATTAAGCGAAGAAAAACAAACTACCCCTAAATTCTTAAGTTGATGGGAATGGGGTACCACCACACATCCATCAACTTAAGGTATATTTTTATACAAAATGCGGTCTTTCCATATAGTTTTTTATTATCTTTTATAGATTTTATAAAATTAGGCATATCAAATAAACCCTGACGGGCTTCAATTTTTTTACTATGCTACCTGATGAGTAGAAGTGGTATACTCATATA
>NZ_JAEHCH010000024.1:0-86754 GCF_016483245.1 Bacillus cereus group sp. N31
AGCCGCAAGATGTATGGAGTGAAGCGGGGAAAATAGCAAAGGACGTACTGCCAACAGTACTACCAGCATTAATTTCAATACTAGCAGCAGGACCAAACCAATTACAATTAGAAGGGGTTTGGAATAACACTCTGAAACCAAGTGGTGCTGCCGTTCCTGTTTTAACTTCACTGTTATCTAATAATTAGTAGTTCGATTACCAAGATTTTTAATATTGACTGTTTGGAGGTTGAAAGTTAAAATGCCAAACCCTTCTGAAAAAGGTAACATCGAACAATGGATTGTTTCTGAACCTAACAATGACCTTTGTGTGAAAAAAGAAGTAGTTAAGAATATAAAAGATTATATAGGGAAGAGAACTGATGCCCATGTTGTACGTAATATTGATTCTAGTACAATCGTGATTAGTGCGAACATAGAGATGGTAAAAGAATTACAGGACAATTATGGTGAATGTATTATTATTTCATTAGATGAATCAATAAGTCCGCTTAATCAATATTAGTAAGTTGTAAAAATAAAGGGAAAAGGAAGGTTTTAGAATGTCACAAACAAATATTAATATTGTGTCCGTAGAGAATGAGCGACGAAATTATTTAATTTCTACAAATCCAGTGGCAGGATTAAAAGCAATGTCTGTAGGGGAAGTTCATGAGATTTTAACGACGTTAGGGATTGAAGTTGTTCGTCGAATTAAAACTCTTGAAACTTTAGGGATATCAGATGATAAGAGTATCATTGTAGCAAAAATAGAGCCAGAGCGAGTGGAGCTTTTAAAGAAAACTATGCCTCCAGGAATGATAATAACGGAGGATCAAACACTTGACTATTCTCAAAAAGTTATATTTCCAAGTATTAAAACTTTATCAGCGACAACCGAAGTTTATACAAAAAAGTTTCAATTTCAAATTTTAGGTGAAGATGATAATCCGCTTGAGAACGCTTCGGTTCAAATAGCGGGTGATGCATTTCCAATCGAGGGAACAACTAATGCAAAAGGTGAAGTTGAGATTGAAATCAAAATGCTAAGTGACAGACTCCCACGTTATCTTAGGGTAGCATTTCCAAATAATTATTGGGATGTTTTTCTTAAAAACCCAAATTTATCTGATGGTGTTAATCAAATAAGGATGCGTTCATTATCTGAAACATTTAAGGGGTTTCCTAAAGATTTTAATTTTGGATGGGGACAACGTTTAATGGGGTTGGATCAACTCTCGAGAGAAAAGAGAAGTGGTGCCGGGGTTAAAATTGCTATCATAGATAGTGGCTGCGATACTAAACATCCTTTGTTAAAACATATCAAATTTGGTCAGGATTTTACTGGGAATCCTGATGTTAATTCATGGAATACAGATTTAATTGGCCATGGGACGCACTGTGCGGGTATAATTGCTGCTTCTAGTACTGAGAATATGTCGTTAAATGGTTTTGCTCCTGACGCTGAAGTTCATATATTAAGAATATTTCCAGGTGGAGAATATAGTAGTCTAATTGAAGCTCTTAATTATTGTATTGAGCATAAAATTGATGTAGTTAATATGAGCTTAGGTGGAGATTCAAAAATAAATCCTATTGTAGAGCAGAAACTTGAATTAGCTGTTAATAATGGTGTAGCTTGCATTACAGCTGCGGGTAATGCTGGTGGTGCTGTGTTTTATCCTGCTTCATCACCTAATACGCTTGCAGTAGCGGCTGTCGGAAGTTCAAAAGAGTTGCAATTCAATACTTGGGATGCGACAACAATGCAAACGGGTCTTGTAGCAGCTGATGGAATCTTTTTGCCCAGCTTTACATGTTTCGGACCAGAGGTAGGTGTTTGTGCACCTGGAGTAGGAATTATATCAACAGCTCCTGGTGGATTCTTTAAACCAGATTCAGGAACTTCTATGGCTGCTCCACATATTTCTGGGCTGGCAGCAATTCTGCTTGCACATCATCCAATATTTCAAACTCAATATCGAGAGAGAGGTAGAGAACGGGTACAAGCTCTCTTTAACTTGATTCGGTCCCATTGTGTTCTTCACTCTTTCCAGAGCTGAAAATTTTAATAATATATAAGTATCAGTAAACGGGTTTTATAATTTGGGGAAATTTTGTTGTTATATCTTTTTAAGTACAATTAAATAAAAAGGGCACTCATTAGAGTGTCTTTTTTATTTAATTGAGAAGTAGAAAAAACATTCAAAATTAGATAATTGGGTATAGAGTTAAAACGAAAAAATTTATCAACTTATATTATTTTGAATCAGGATAATGATTTTAATATAAAATCTCAATAGATATTTATTAACTTTACATCTCTAAAAGCATCATTGAATCTTTGCAATCACTATAGTTACATATAAACCAGTTATCAAATGCAATAATGCATATTTTTAAGTGTCAAAAAACTGGACGTATATTAATATTTTTAACTTTCTCAAGTATTTTCAGAATATGAGAGAATAGATGTTTGGGTTATTTGTGATAGAATATTCTCAATAATATAATTTGACGGAACGAAAAAGACCCATAGCGTGTGTAATTGTGCTGGGAACACATTTACACCGTTTGCCCTAATTGTAGTAGGGAAAACATTTGCCATGAGCCTTTCAGTTACGAATATACGTAACATATACGGCCAGTATAACACAGCTTTTAGATGTAATTCATCATTAAGGTGCGTTTTCATGATAGGGAAGTGTGTCTTGTTCCAATAAGGGGGACAAAACATGTGGAAAGCTCTAAATCAAATTGAAAAAGAGTTATGTGCAGCTGGAATAAGGAAAAATAAACTAGCAAATTATTGGGGAGTTAAGCCAAGTACTGTTACAAAAATTTTTAAAGGTAACACAGACATGAGTTTTGGCTTTCTTTCCAAAACAGTCATCCTATTAAACAAAGGCATACAGGTTCAAGAAAACCTATTAACGGATTATGTATATATAACGAAACCAAAATCAGAAAACTTACGTGAGGCAATGGAAGATTTGGCTTTAAGAGGAAAGTTTAATCTATTAATTAATATTATAAATAGTGAATCACAATCAAAGGTAGCAGAAAATAGAGAATTCGCTAATGTGTATCGAATTATATATAAACGATATATAGGTGAAATTGATGCTGCACAGTACCATAAGGCATTAAGCTTGGAAAGTAAATCAATAAGAACATCAGAGATGGAAGTGTTAATTGAAATTTTATTATGTCAAGCGCAATATCAATCGGGTAACTTTACTTCTTTAATTGAACGATTAAAATCTCTTGAAATAAAAATAAATAAAATAAGTAATAGGTACATTCGAGAATGTTATAAATTACGATATAAAGAAGCAATTGCCGTTACTTCGTTGCAGGGGGGGGAAGTCATTGAAGCAAGGCATGTTTGTATGGAACTATTAGATGATCTTGAATGGGATAACTTTTTTTCTTTTCCAAAAGTAAATGCATATTTAAAGTTAGGTGAATCGTATATTTTTTCAGCGAATGAATATGAGAGGTCAAGATATTATTTGGAAAAGACTCTAGAAGTGATAGGAGATAGTAAGACTAATGGAATTGAGAAAAAAAGAAAAATGGTGCAATATACATTATCATTTCTAAAGATTCATCATGATAAAGAAATTAATAGCTTAGATGTTGTTCATTCGGGTGAACTAGCATATTTAAAGATTAAACAAGGTAACAGAATGGAAGCGAGAAAACTATTGAATCAATTAAAAGAGAAGAATGGAAGTTTAACAGACATACAGACTGCATATTTAGCTTTAACATATGAAGGTACTAAAAAAGAAGAGTTAATGAAACGTTCTCTTTTGATGTGTCAAAAGTCAGGGAATATATTTTATTCGAATTTACCAAAAATACACTTGGGTTTAATTTGAATAATTGGTATAATTGTCTTCGGAAAGAGGTGAAATAATGAAAAAAATAATTATAATTATTCCTGCACTATTAATAGCTGCTACCTTATTCATTAACACTGATTCTATAAAAGAAAAACCTAGTACAAATGATTCAAAACCTACAGTTCAACACATGATGGTTGACCCTGGTGGCGGTTGGTAAAATACATAATAAAAGTTTATATATATTACAAATGACATCGTCTTAATTGACGATGTCATTTGTAGTTTTAGGAGAAATTTCTTTTTTTGCTGAAAGAAGAAAAAAGAAATTTTTGTAAAAAAAATACAAAAACACAAAGAGGGAGATAGAAGAAGATGAAGAACAAAGAAGGGGAAGTTAATCTAATTAAACAAGCTTTATTACTTTTGCAAGAAGAGGATGATCCGAAAGAGACGTTATTTTCTATCTGTTTGAGTGAACCCAAAAAAGAAAAAGTTATGTAAAAAAGACTATCTAACTTTGAACTGAACCCAAAAAATTAGACAAATATATTAAGCAGCTACTATGGATTGAACTCTGTATTGCACAGGGGACAATCCTTCTAGATATCGTGTTACTGCTTGTATTTTATCTTTTGAAGAAAATTTAGCCATAAAAAATGCACCTCCAATTGTTAATTATGTGTCTAACAATTGGGGTGCACTTCACTTTTGGATAGTCTTTTTACACTACATATTTCTTTTAGATTTCTCGTAGTTCACAAACATCTCTAATTGTTCTAATGCTTTTTTTCGTTGTTCTTCGGGTAAGTCATTAATGATTTGAAGAATTTCATGTGCTTCTTTTGTTAGCTGTAAATCTTGGCCCGCTGTTAAATCTGGTGAATCAGATAAACCTAACAAATAATCTGTTGTTACTTTTAAATAATTTGCTATCTTCTGAAGTGTACGTGTACCGGGTGCTTTTTTTCCCTCAACATAATTATAAACAGAAACATGACTAACACCAATTGCATCAGCTAACTGTTGTTGGGTGATGCTCTTCTTTTCAATTAATGATTTCAACCTCTCATGACTAAACATAATAAAAAACACCCCAAGTTTATTTTATATGAAATTATTTTTTAAAATTACAATTATGGTGTCACACTGTCATTATATATTAACTATCAGTTAAGTGGAAAGGTAATTTTTTTAAAAAAGTTTTGGGAAACGCTTGAACTTAACTAAAGGTTAAGTTATTATGTAAATAACAACAAAAACGGAAGAGAGGAGTTGTTTATGAAAACTCTAAAACAGCTACGTGTAGAACAGGGATATACATGTAGGGAAGTAGCTGAAGCCGTGGGTATTACTGAAGTTTATTATTGGTATATAGAAAACGGGAAGCGTCGACCTTATTATGACTTAATTGTGAAAATTGCTGATTTTTTTAAAGTGAAACTAGATGCAATTAAAATTTTTTGTCCATAACTTAACTTAAAGTTAAGTTATGGTTGGTTAAGTAAATTAGAAAGGAGCAAAACAAAATGGGATTAGATCAAATCATTAAAGAGTCAATTCGCGAAGTTGTTCGCGAAGAAATTCAAGCAGCTTTAGCTTCATTCCAACAACAATCACAACCAAACAAGGTAATGCGAGTGAAGGAAGCAGCAGCTTTCTTAAACATAGCGGTTTGTAGGATGTATGAATTAGCAAATCATCCTAAGTTTCCAGTAATACGAGAAGGGCGTAAACTACTTTTTCTACAAAAGGATTTGGAAGCATGGCTTGAAGCGAAAAAGGAGGTGATTTAGTGGTGGATACAACATCAGTAGCTATATTTGGAATGTTAATCGCATGCGGTTCATGTTTGTTTTATATTACTTACAAACCAATAAAAGCATGGGCTTGGAGTGATATAAAACAAAATAAAAAGACCCATGGCAGTGGGTCCATTTCAAAAAACATGTTGTTATAAGTATACCACGGAAAGTAGGGATATAGTACATGGATTTAATTGAATATCAAGTGCTATTACCTAATAAGTTCTGGGATTTAGCGAAAAGCAAAGATGAATTAAAGCGAATGATTGAACAGTATTTTGCAGTTGGTTATCCGCATTATGAAATTCAACGAATTATCAAAAGTGGACAAGCATATGTAGCAGTTTGTACGAGGAGGTAAATATTTATGACAAACATAGTAACTGAAATTGGTGGATTAAATTTCAAAGGTAATGTGGTAGATCATGAATGGTTTAATTACATCACTTTTAGTAATGGTAAGCCTCACATTGTAGCAATTATGGTATTAAGTGAAATTGTTTATTGGTATCGTCCTACAGTTATTCGAGATGAATATACTGGCAAGGTTACTTATAAGAAAAAATTCAAGTCAGATAAATTACAAAAGAGTTATCAGCAATTAGCAGAAACGTTTGGATTTTCAAAACTTCAAGTGAAGCGAGCTTGTGACTTATTGGTGGATATGAGCTTAATTGAAATTGAATTTAGAACAATTATTGTAAATGAAATAACGTTAAACAATGTAATGTTCGTTGAGCCTAAAGTAAATGAAATAAAAAGTATATCAAGTATGTATCAAGAAGTTGAAGAGAACCCTGTTGACTTTGAAGTAAAGAGGGTAGTTACTTCAAAGTCGGGTACCTCTTCACATAAAAGTAAAGAAGCACCTAACTTTAAAGTAAAGACAAATACAGAGATTACTACAAAGAATACTACAGAGAATGTAAGTAGTAGTAGTAGCATCTTCTCTTTCTATGAAAATAATTTTGGTATTTTAAATTCATTCATAGCCGAAAGTATTTCACAATGGGTAAACGATACAAGCGAAGAACTTGTACAAGCAGCTATGGAACGTGCTTTGAAACAGCAAAAAAAATGGAATTATGCTGAGGGCATTTTAAAACAGTGGGTTAATAAAAACATACTTACTTTAGCTGATGTTAATGCAGCAGAAATAGAGTTTAAAAACAAAGGTAAAAAAGGAGAGAAAAACAATGCAAGCGTTAGGAAAAACAGTAGCTTCATCGAAAAATACGATTTTGAGTAAATTCGCTCAAAGTTATGTGTTGTCTCCTAATAGATGTACAAATGTTTTCTTGGTTGGAAAAGACAAATTTAAAGACGTTTGTAATAAACGCTTACTTATAGATACAAAAACAAATGAAGAGTTTTGCCCGCAATGTAGATTGGTAGAGCAAGAGGACCAACAACTTGCAAAAGAAACATTGGCTATTAAGAAGAAAAACGAAATTATTAATTTATACGATTCGTTTTCGGATAACAGCCTTATAAACCCTAAGTTAAAAAAAGCAACATTTGATAGTTACGTACCACCTACACCGGAATTAGCAAATGCAAAAGAAGTAATGATGGATTTTGCTAGAAACTTTGATCCTAAAAAATCAGAAAGCATTGTAATCACAGGTAACTACAGAGTCGGAAAAAGCCATTTATGTGTAGCAGCTACAAAAGAAATTATGAGAAAAGGCTACAGCGCAATGTTTATAGAAATGAACGCACTTTTTACAAAAATCACATCTACATGGAATAAAAATAGCGAATTAACAGAGGACAAGCTAATGTCTATTCTAGCAAATGTGGATGTACTCGTATTAGATGACTTTGGAGCCGAGTTCACGGAAAAAGATGCTGAGGGAGTTACTTGGAAGAAAACGAAAACAAAGGACATTCTCGAACGCAGGTTAGGTAGAACAAACTTAATTACAACGAATTTTGGAGTTATGGAATTAGCTGGAATGTATGGAGAACGTGAGTTTAGTCGGATTATGGAAGATACTCAAGTCTTGAAGATGTACGGTGAAAATTACAGTTTGCGAAACTTCAAAAAGGAGGAATAAGCATGTGTACATTATGTCATGATACAGGAATTATTCGTAAAGAAATTTATCCAGGTGTAACTCTAACGGAAGGTTGTAGCTGTGAAGTAGCAAAGCAACAACAAGAGGAAAACCAAAAGCGCTGGGAAGCATGGTTAATAAAATTCGAGCTAATGAAACAAGAGTTACAACGTAATCAACATCAAAAAGTTAGCTAACAAGAAAAAAGGAGGATTTCAGTCGTATGAAGCTTGCGAAAATTGAAATTGATGTTACGGATAATAAAATTTATGTAGTTAAAAATGGAGAGGTTACTCCGCTGAATCCTCCAGCAACAGGATTCGGAGAACAAGTAATTACTTGGCAAGGCGGAAAAGTTGATCGTGTATCAACTACAATCACAGAAAAAATCAAATAACTGGGGATGCGATTATGAAGCAATTAACAATTGATGATGTTATAGGCAGTTTTAACTATAACGCGATAAGTACCAGTGAAAAGTTTTTGAATCCAAGCTATGAAGTGCATTTCTACGATAAAGAGGAACGGCAAAAGGTGGATTGCTTTGATGCTAGGAGTGAAGCTGAAGCTTGGAATGCAACGTTAGAAGAGCATGGTAAAGGTATTCGGAAGATTATGGTAATTCATTCGAAGCGTAACAGAGCTGAATTTTTGGCACTAGATTAGGAGGTGAAACAAATGACCTTAAATCGGTGGTTAACGAATGAAGAGTATGAGGTAGCTAAATCTAATGGTATTAGTAGAAGAGCTCTTTACATGAGAGTTTACACATATGGATGGGAATTACAAGAAGCATTAACAATACCGCCAAGAGCATACTGGCATATTGGCGAAGGGAAATTCAACAAGTTATTAAAAGTAGCGAAAGAAAACGGAATTATTCCTAGTACGTTTTATGGGAGAGTCAATAGTGGATGGGATCCACAAGATGCAGCGACTATTCCTGTTCGTAAACAAAATGATAGAAAAGATTGGGCTAAGATAGCTGAAGAGAATGGGATTAGTGCTAGTACTTTTAGATCAAGAGTAGCAACTTACGGATGGGATCCAAAGAAAGCAGCTACAACACCAGCTAGGAATAAAAAAGCAAAGAAAAATATTAGTTAAAGGGAGCAGATGGAAATGCAGGCAATAGAAAACGGTGTATATGCAACAACTAAATTAGTTAGTGAATCAAAGGGAGGACAAGCTGTAATGAATATCAATCAAATTTGTGAATTAGATCAATACCAAGAAGCGACATTACGTACATGGAATGCAAATAATGATTTCGGTGGGCGTGTTTTAAATGCAGCATTAGGGCTTACGGGAGAAGCTGGTGAAGTTGTTGATATTGTAAAAAAAGCTATTTTTCATGGTCATGGATTTGATCCGGCTCATTGTCCAGGAGAAGAAGAAGGGAACACACATAAAATCGCTTTAGAGTTAGGAGACATCTTGTACTACATTTCAATCATGTCTCACGAAATGGGATACACCCTAGAAGATATCGCTCAAATGAATATATCTAAATTAGCAACAAGATACCCAGACGGATTTAGTCGAGAAGCTAGTCAAAAACGTGTAGATGTGAAGTAAGACCAAATTTGAGTTTTGTATGAAAATGGGGTGAAAAAGTGCCTGAATATGTAATCTACCTTTCAAGTGAAATAAGACCGAAAGAAGCAACTAACTCATACGGCTATTGGAAAGGGAAAACATATACATTGCAAGGAGATATATTTCCAGTGACGTGGGATGTAGTTGAGAGTGATGTAAAAAGATATAAGTCGAAGAAACGAGCGGAAAACATGGCTGAAAAGTTAGCCAATAGATGTACCTTTGTATTGTCTTGGGTCGTAGAGGAAATTTGAACAAAAGCGTTATTTGCATAGAAAATGGCAAGTAATTGACTAAGTTACCTGCCGAGTGCCTAAACAATCCGGAGGGGAAGGCTCCGTTTTGAAAGAGTGTAACTGACTTGAGGATAGTATGTGTAATGTAAAAAAAGATTATTCGTAAAGGGGAATGGGAAATGGATAAGCAAAAACGAATTGAAATCGTGAATTCACTCATTAAGTATCTTGCAGATCATGAGAGAGAGTTCTTTCGTTACAAGGATAGAACAGCGTGTTTTGAGCAGGATGGTAGAAATCTATGGTTTATTGATCACGGCACGAATATTCCGATGCGTATGACAAGAAGTTCTTACATGAATAAGAAACAAGAACATAATTTCTCTGGTGGCGGAACAATGTGGGGGTTAATCAGAGATTTTACAGACTTTATATTCGGTCACGATAATTCGAACGGTAAAAATGGTTACGGTGGATTGTACTGTACTCATTGGGGTTGGTCAGAAGAGGGAATGAAAAAGATGCGTGAATATGCAAGGGAAATCGGATATTTAAAAGTTTCATAAAATAGTTATTTTATAACGAATAAAGGAAAGAACCCCTTTGTGATAAAAGGATTCTTTCCTCAAGGTCTGCAAGAAATTCAAGGTAACTGGACCAGAGAAACCAGTGAATTTCTTTATAATAATACTGTATGCAACGGAATCAATAAGGTTAATGAATTTCAAACAAAATCCTTATTTTAAAGCTAAAGAGCGCCTTGTAGAGCGCACCTTATGCCTAATTATAAATGCATGTGTTCGATCTTAGATTTCTTGATTGGAGGAATAAAATACCCTTAAACAAAGTTTAGATAGACAATATAGCCCATAATTACAATATAAAACACCGCACAAAAGAAGATTAAAATGTATTCTAATGTTTCGTTCATATTAGTACCGTCCTAAAAGAGGATTATTTGGATTTTAATATGGTATGTAAAAAAGGTGCATTTATACAAAGGAAGGGTAGCCAGCAAAAGTAAAACAAAATATTTATTTGGGAGAAAGTGAGGGGAAACATGAGAGCAGAAGTTAAATGGTTTGCTGAACAGATGGAAAGCAAATTACAGGAAAACGACCATAAAGGCGGTCGGAAAGATTGTGACTGCTATTGCCTTCTCAATAGGGCAAAAGAAGAATGTCTAGAGTTATTACATGAACTTGATGTCTATAGAGATTTAGGTGGTAACAAGGAAAAAAATTATTAAAGAATGCTCAGATGTTGCTAATTTTGTAATGATGATTGCGGATAAGGTAAGTGAAAACTAAACAAAAACGCTATTTGGTTGGAGATGAAAAATACCATAGGTACCCTACAAACAATAAGGATGCAACTAAAAGTATAAATAAAAAATGTTTAAGAATTTTGAGTGACGTTTTCAATGTTTAACTCCTGTTTTTTTGGCTATTTTATATGTTTAAGTAAATTTTTATACAACTAAACAAAAACTTCATTTTATAAAAAAAGAAGCGCTTGACTATGGCGCTCCTCTTACTGCCAATACATAATACCTATCCCATTTCAATGTATATGCGGTAGATATTTAATAATTACTTTTATAATAAAAATTTCATTTTGTATTAGTTTAAAAACCAAAAAGAGCACTTCATAAAAGTGCTCCCGTGACGAGTTTCATTTTCAAATAGAAAGGAATACACCATATTATACGAAGTTTGTCTGAAATGCGCTTGTGTTAATTAATTAGTATTTGAAAAAAGAGCAGCTAGCAAAAGCTAACTGCTCTCCTAACAGAAAAGATAAGAAGGAAGTTTAATAATTAAGTGTATTTATAGTATGGACAATAGTTAGGAATTTATTCAAGGAGGAATGGATTTGAAAAGATATCGTGTTGAATTTACTGAAACTAAATCTTATGAGGCGTTTGTGGAAGCACCTGATGCGGACAAAGCGATTGATAAAGTTCGTAATGGTCTTGTAGAGGAAGAAGAACTAATTGAAAAAGATGTAATTGTTGATGGGATGTACTTACAGAATAAGAGCAGCTAGCAAAAGCTAACTGCTCTTCTCTCGACCAAGAGAGCTAGAGTGGGGAAAAATTAAAACTGACTTTTTAAAGTCTTATATAGTATCGGAAAAACATAGAATTTTATTCTTGTAAAACATAAAAAGAGCGGCTAACCAAAGTTAGCCACTAAGCCTTCGGGTATGAAGGAAAATCAGAAACTGTATTTACATTATTAACGAAATATTGAGTTTTATTCAGGGGGTAGAGGGAAATGAGAGAAAAGGCAGAGTCGAAAATGGTACCAATGGCTTCTTATGGATGGAATAAAGAAAAACAATATGTAGAGTTACATTTGTACATCAATGAAGATATATATGTAATGCCAGTGTATGAGAAGGATATAAAAGGTATGGAGACTTGGTTTCGGTTAAAGAACCACAACTTAATAAAATAATCCTTTTAAAGTGAAAGTAAACTGAATATAGTCCGGCTAGAAAACTAGAGGACACCAATTTTTAGAGCAGCAATAAAGCTGTTTTAAGAAATGGTGTCCTCTTTATTTTTGAAAGGGGATATGAGGAATGAAGGTATTAAAAGATCAATTACGTGAATGGAAAAAACAATCAAAACAAGCTAAGAAGAAAAATAAGAAAAAACGAAAAGAAAAATTAAGCACTCGTGAGATTGAGGATCTAATGGGGATGCATAGACCTTGTTATGAGCGTAGGCGTGGAGCATTAAGACAAAAGTAATAAAAAATAAAAAGGAGTGGTCTTACATGACTATACAATTATCTTTCTTACCAAAAATCGATAGAGCAGCAACGCAGAAAAAATTAGAAGGTGTTCTTGAAAATGTACGTTTATATAGACAGTTTGGAATGATGCGTGAAGAAATGAAAGTCACTCCTTCTTATGAAATTAGATATCACGGACCTACAAATGATGTAGGAAAGCCATTAGAAGATGTAGCGATGGCTAATATACAACAAAGTGAACGAGAAGAGTGGATTAAGAAAATGTCATTTCGTATCGATCAGTTTTTAAATCGTTTAGGTAATAGCAATGCCGGAAGAATTCAAAGAGATATTATTAGTAAACGTTATTTAGAAGAAGAGGATGTATGCGATTATATGATTTATAACGAAATTGGAATGACTGAACGTACATATCGCCGTTGGAAGTCCAGGGCGTTTTATAATTTAGCTTTTGCTCTTAGATTGGAAGTTTACGAGACAGAAGAAACTGGAGGGATTGAATAATGAATTTTGTCCAGCCAATACGTGATCCAGATCAAATACAACAAATTAAAGAGTATTTAAGAGAAAAGAACGAACGGAATTATATCTTGTTTGTAATGGGAATTAATACAGGTCTACGTATTAGTGACATTCTAAAACTGAAGATTGGAGATTTAAAAGGAAGTCATATCTCAATGCGTGAAATGAAGACAGGTAAGCAGAAACGAATTCAGATTACTGCAGCATTAAGAAGAGAATTGAAATGGTATATCGAAGAGATGGAAGATCATGAATATCTAATCAAGAGCAGACAAGGAAAGAATCGACCAATTGGAAGAAGTATGGCATATAAAATACTTAGTGGTACAGCAGCTGAGTTTGGATTAAATGAGATTGGAACGCATACATTACGAAAGACATTCGGATATCATATGTACATGCAGACAAAGAATATCGCCTTGCTAATGGAAATATTCAATCATTCAAGCGAACGGGTAACATTAAGGTATATAGGGGTAAACCAAGATGCAATGGATAAAGCAATGACTAGGTTTAAAATCTAATCATTGCTTTTTTCTTCTTAAATCTAGAGGTATCGCCAGCATTTTTGAAAACCCCCACGCTAAGAGCATACAAAAATTTATACAGTTTTTGGCTAATTCAGTAACAAACGAGAACCCGAAAACCTGCGCTAGGATAGGGATGTATAAAATAATGCATAAATCTGTAGAACAAAAAGAGGAGATTTACTTGTCAGATTATGGGCCCACTTTTCTTTGCTATCGATAATGAGACGTTATGTTAGCCTAACATGAATATAATATAAAAAAGGAATTTATAAGATTTGACGAGAATAAAATTGTATTAAAAGGATATTGGAGGTTTTTTATGAAACTAGTAGGACAGCAAATATATCTGCGACTTTACAAAATTTCTGACGCGAGCGAGTTAGCTAACTTACATACTAGAAATCGCGAATTTTTTCAACGAGTTTGTCCATTACTCCCAGAAGTCTTTTATACAGAAGAACATCAAAAAATACGCATTGGACGAACATTAAAAAAGAAAGATGAAGATCAAGTTTACGCTTTTGGAATCTTTTTAAAAGCAACTGATAAACTTATCGGAGACATTTCATTAACTCAAATTGCTAGAGATCCCGTCCAAAGCTGTTATACGGGATTTATCTTAGATAGGGAGCATAATTCAAGGGGCTATACAACAGAGGCTCTTCAACTTGTTGTAGACTTTGCATTTAGAGAATTAAAACTACATAGAATTGAAGCAGGGGCTATGCCTAGCAATATAGCATCTATTCGTGTATTAGAAAAAGTAGGATTTAAAAAAGAAGGTATAGCTAAAGAAAATGTAAAGATTAATGGCAAGTGGACAGATCATCAAATATTAGCTATCATCAACAGCCTGAATGTATAAGCAAATTTTACTTTCAATAATGAGACGTTATGTCAACCTAACATGTATAGGATATACACTGTTCCTTATTCAACTAAATGGCAGGTTAGTTGAAGTGTATTTTGGTTAATATAGGAATTTTTGGATGCCCCCTAGAATATAAAAAATATAGATTGTATTATAGGAGGTATATAATGAAACAAAACATTTATGATAATCCGTTTTTCTTTAAAAATTATAAATTATTACGTGAAAATGGATTTACCTTTAATGATTTTGTTGAACAGCCAGCAATTAAATCTATAATTGCTAATCTTACAGATAAGTCTGTATTAGATTTGGGATGTGGAACTGGTCATTTTTCTATGTACTGTGTAGAAAATGGTGCCTCAAAAGTTATAGGAGTGGACATCTCAAGAAATATGATTGAACAAGCTGAAATGTATAACAAAAACGAAAAAATAGATTATATGTGTGTACCAATAGAAGAACTTAATTTGCCAAATCAAAAATTCGACTTAATAACAAGTTCTTTAGTTATACATTACATAGAAGATTACTCACATCTAATTAAGAAAATAAGAGATCTGTTAAAAAATGATGGTGAATTTATCTTTTCAACAGAACATCCAATAGTAACAGCTCGAAAGGAAATGAATAATTGGTTTAAGGATAATAATGGAAACAGATTGCATTGGGCATTAGATAATTACCAGGAAGAAGGAAAAAGGGAGGAACATTGGTGGATAGATGGTGTTGTTAAATATCACAGAACAATTTCAACATTAATTAATACTCTTATAGACAACGGTTTTGTAATTGAAAAAATTATTGAGCCAGAGTCAACTCCAACAGGATTAGAAAAAATGCCAGAATTAATAAATGAAAAACGGAGACCATCTTCTATTATCATTAAATCAAGAAAATATTGAGATTAAACCCTCGTTGATTAACTTCCGCTAACGATAATTATGTAAATAAGCTGTCCACATGGGCAGCTTATTTTATTTTTCCGCATAGCGTAGGTTATTTTGCAAAATGCTGGTGGTATCTCTATACAGTTACTCATAATTTTCGTACTGTGTAACTCAAAAGAGAAAGTTAAATGAAATCAATGATACCAAGGGATTCAGCGAAGGGGGCAGTTACACACAATATAAGATATGGGTAAGTGGATGCAAAAATTACATCCTAACTTATTTGAATGATAGAATGTTAAAGAAAGGGGTGTGAATAATGAGAGAAAGTGATGAAGAATATAAGCGCAATAAGATAAAAGAAAGGTTAAGAGAAGAAGTAAGAAAAGAGGTGCAAAAAGGAACTCAGCTAACCAAGAGTATACAAGCTATTATTGATATACAGAAAAGTACTATGGATCTTATAAGAGCGATACATCCACCTGTTATAGACATACATGATAGTTTTATAGAAAACATGAGTGTTTTTTCAGAGATGAATGAGCATATAGCAGGGCTAATGAACATCATTGATTGGGAATCAATTAGTGATACAGCAGCAGAGCGAATAAAGGAAATTGATATGTTATTGAAAGAACATGAAGAGAATTTTTGGTGTCTAGATTTTGAAATTCTCAATGTAGTTGAAGAGGATGAGATGAATCAAGAACATATATCAGAATATGTTAGTAAAAATCTTGATTCATACGTAGAAGAGATAGTCAAAGATCCTATGTACGAACTTCATGCAACTCTAATACAAGAGACTTATGAAGCATTTAAAGGAGGATATTATAAATTATGTGCTATGCCATTGTTTGCCGCATTTGAACATGTTCTTGCAACTTGGGGTGATGGTAACATAAATGCCGATATGGTATCAGTTAGACAAAAACCAATAATATTTAAGGTTACTAAAGCAATTAATCCTGAAAAATATAGCGAGATAGAAGAAGAACAATTTATTAAAGTTTTTTCACTCTCGGTAATTCGGATGTTACATAAAACGTTTGTTGGTGTTCCAAATGAATTATGTCAAGAACTTAATCGTAATTCAATAGCACATGGTTTCCATGATTACGATGCAATTACTAAGACAGATATATTAAAACTGTTTCAATTGCTCAAATCTACATTAGTAATAAAATACTTTGATACGAGTCTTGTTAGAAATTAAAATAGTGGCAGAGTCGTGACCGCTTTTTGGCAGTAAATGTGCCGGTTGTTTTGGAATCAACGTGATATATTTGTATTGTGAGAAGTGGCGGAAAACACAACTCATAAAGATTCCTTTATAATCTATATGTTGTCTAGACGGTTTCATAATGGTGCACATAAAATCCGAAACTAGCAGATGGTAACGATTGAATGGTACCGTTATTAAGGAGAGCTTTTGCTCTTCTTCCAGTTACTTAATATTGATGATGAATATCAGGAGATCATTATTAGGTGATTGGAAGAAATTTAAAACTTCACGTACCGTAATTGAATTAATAATATAAATCAAAGCATCCATTTGGGTGCTTTTTTATTTTGGAGAGGATGGTTTATATGACGGCATACCATAGGCCGATTTTGACAGAAAAATTGGATACACATACAGCAGTTTGGGTGAAAGGGTATTCTATTGACAATCCAACTATAGGAACCGAAATGAAAAGTCAGCTCAATCTTGAACTGACTTTTATGAGTAATGATTATTCGCCAAATAAGTACAAGATATTTTTAGAAGAATTTGAACGGTTTCTAAGTAAACACGGGTACTTAAATGGTGAACATAGTTAAGATAATCCTATAAAACTAGTTGTCACTTTTACAGCTGTTGCTGAGAGTACACTTAAAGGAACACTAGATAACTTTTTAGTAAGTTCTTTTGTTTTAGCCCAAACTTTTGAGTCTCTAATAGTATCTAGGAATTCATGCCCTGAAAAAGTAATCGATCCTATTCCTAGAGCATAAATTTCATCTCCATCAAACTGGTAAGAGCCGTTTATGTATCCAGCTTCTATAAGTTTTAAAATGGCGTATATAGATTCGTTTTCGCCGTATTTGTTAAAAGTATTAAATTCTTTTAATTGATGAAGATGAATGTGTTGACCTAGGTTTAATTTTTCTTCTAGTTCCAAAAGAACAGAACGAATACAATCTTGATTTAATTTCATGTTATCACCTCCTTACATTCTACAAATTCGACAAAAAAGAAGGTAATCCTACAAATTATAGAATAGGAAAACAATTGGTAATCAAAGCATTTAATTAGAAATTTTTATTTTGAAGGAGGATGAATGATGGAAGGTAAAACAATGACACTTAAACCTTTAAAGCAATATAAGATTGGTCCAAATAAAATTCAATCATTAGATGATGTAATTACTATTTTAAGAAATGTAATGATATGCGTGAATGGTGGAGAAGCGTTAGAAAGTCTGGAGCATTTAATCGAAAAGGGTGACGAATAATGAAACTAACAAAACAAGAACAAGCGGTTGCAATTGGTACATTCATTTCAATGTTAGGACAGGACCTTGTAAATGAATGTATTGATAAACAGAAATTAGAAAGTGTAATTCCAATCTTTAATGAGTTGGAAGATAATACAACACCAAAGCAAAAGAGAGAAGCGATGATTAATTTGCTTGGTAAGGCAATGGATGAATTTGTTTAGAATAGGGAGTGATGATAGATGCAAGTCTATTGTTCTAACTGTAATAAGGATTACGATATGCAACCACAAGTAGAGCAATTTCCAAAAAGAATTGAAAAGTGTTTCTTTATTTGTCCTCATTGTAAAAATGAACATGTTGCTGCATATGTGAACGATAAGATTCGTAGGTATCAAGCGGACATTGCTAAGTACCACGAACGGATTAATAAGAAGAATCTTAACATCGAGGATGAAATGAAACGGTTAAGAAAGAGGATGGAAGGTGCCAAGTAAACCATTTAAGCCGTGCAAGTCATTAGGTTGCAATGAACTGACGCGGGATAAGTATTGTGCTAAACACATCGAAAAGGAAAAAGAAACCGTAAGATATTACGACAAACATATTCGAAACAAAAGCTCACGTTCATTCTACAATTCAAGATTGTGGAAGGATATGCGTGAGCTTATTTACCGTAGAGATCATGGGCTATGTGTTCAATGTAGAAGTAAGGACATCATTAAGATAGGTGATGTAGTCGATCATATCATTCCTATACGTGTTGATTGGTCGAAACAACTAGAGCCATCAAATTTACAAACGCTTTGTCATGCTTGCCATAACAAGAAAACAAAAGAAGATGAGAAGAAAAATAAAAAATAATTCAAAAGAAGAAAATCATAAACATGCCCCCACCATGAAAAAGCAAAAGGCGACTCCCTGGAGACCGCCGCCTAGCTTTCCGTAAAAAAAGTTCGTTTTATTCCATAAAAGGGGGTTCGGCTGAGGGAGGTGGTTCTCATAGGAAGAAAAGCGAAACCGATTCATCTACATTTATTAGAAGGAAATACAAATCGACTAACAAAAGAAGAAATCGATCAAAGGTTAGCGGCCGAAAAGAAGTTACAAGCAAAAAAGGATAAAGTAAAACCGCCAACATGGTTAGATTCAGCTGCTAAGAGGGAGTTCAAACGAATTGCAGGTGAATTATTGGAGTTGGATGTTATTACTAACATAGATGTAAATGCACTGGCAACTTATTGTGATGCTTTTTCTGACTATGTTGAATGCACCAAGATTATTAGAGAAGAAGGACTACTTGTTGAATATACCAACAAGGCGGCTGAAACCAATAAAGTGCCACATCCACTACTTACAAAGAAGAAGCAATTACATGAACAGATGAAGGCTTTGGCTGTTGAGTTTGGTCTAACACCAAGTGCAAGAGCAAAAATTGTCATTCCAAATATAAAACAAGGTCCAAAAACTAACGTAGAAAAGGAGTTTGACGTATAACATGATCAGACAATGGATGTTGGACTATTGTGATGATGTACTAAGTGGTGAGGTCATTGCTTGTCAGAAGCATAAGCAAGCTTGCAAACGATTTTTAAGAGATATTGAGTGTGAAGGTTCTGAAGATTTCCCTTATGTTTTCAATGAAGAAAAGGCACTTCGTTTTTTAAAATGGATGTCTTTATTTAAACATACAAAAGGAAAACTGGCTGGACAAAGGATCGAACCGCATTCTATACAAATCTTTGTTTTTAGCAATATTTATGGATGGGTTCATAGAAATACGGGATTACGTAGATTTAAAAAAGCTTATTGGCAAGTAGGGCGTAAAAATGCAAAGTCACAATCTTTAGCGTGTGTTGGCTCATATGAAGCAATGGCCTTTGGTGAGAATATGTCTGAAGTATATGTAGGTGCCACAAAAACAGAGCAAAGTAAAATTGTTTGGAATGAGATTAAAGCACAGATGAATGGATGCGATGATTTAAAAGGAAAATTCAATATCGCTTATGGGAAAATTGAACATGTAAAGACAAACTCTTTTATCTCAGCATTATCAAAAGATGCTGGCAAGTCAGGTGACGGTTTAAATGTTCAATGTGGGATTATTGATGAATATCATGCTCATGCTACTTCTGAGATTTATGATGTCCTTGTATCAGGTTCGGGTGCGCGACCAAATCCATTAATGATGATTATTACAACGGCAGGATTCAACTTGAATAATCCATGCTATCGTGTGGAATATCAATATGTTTCTAAGATTCTAGATCCAAATATTGATATTGAAAATGAAGAATATTTTGTAATGGTCAATGAATTAGACAAGGATGATGAAATCGCAAATTCATATGTATGGGAGAAGGCAAATCCTATTTTATGTAGCTATGAAGAAGGGTGCTCTTTTTTAAAAGGGGAGTTACAATCAGCATTAGATGTGCCAGAGAAAATGCGAAATTTCCTTACTAAAAATATGAATCGATGGGTTGATATGAAGGAAAACGGCTACATGGACATGAAAAAGTGGAAAGATTGTGATGGAACTGTTGAATTATCTGAATTAAAAGGGTTGGAATGTACAGTAGGAGTCGACTTATCAGCTAAAATTGACTTAACAAGTATTTCATTTGAGTTCAAGAGGGATGATAAGTATATTGTTTTAAGTCATAGCTTTATGCCGGAAGATACGTTAGCTGAGAAGAGACAAACGGATAAAGTTCCTTATGATCTGTGGGTACAACAAAAATGGATCACGACAACTCCTGGTGCGGTAGTTGATTATGAATTTATCAAAACACATATTAGAAACATGGAGAAAGAGAATAAGTTCAAAATTAAAGAAATATGTGCTGATCCATGGAATGCAACACAGTTTATGCAAGACATGGAAGCTGAAGGCTATACGATGATAGAGATACGCCAAGGAATGGCGACTTTATCAGGCCCTACAAAAGATTTTAGAGAACAAGTGTATCTAAAGAAAGTCATTCACAATAACAACCCTGTATTAAATTGGGCAACTAGTAATGCTATAACAAGGCAAGATGCTAACGAAAACATTATGTTGGACAAGTCAAAAACAACAGAAAGAATTGATCCGATTGCGGCTGTAATAAACTCACATGTTCGTTGTATGCTCAATTCTGGTGAGATGGACTTGAATTCCTATATCTTAAGTCAAGATTTCTCATTCTAGGAGGAATTACATGCGGTTTTTATTGTTTTTTAGCAGTATTTTAGAAGATATTTTACTTATTTCGGGGTTGTCCATTATTGTCGGGACGACTTTTTTTATTAATCCAATTTATGGATGGTATCTATTAGGACTTATTCTCACAATGTTGGGGGTGGTAATGATAAGAAGATAGAAAGGAGGTGAAACTTTTGATTTTTCGAAAGTTATTTAAGAATCAAGATACGACCAATTTGAGAAATCCGTCTCCTTGGTTTAAAAGTCTATTTGGTTATCAAGCCGCAAGTGGTGAAAAGGTTACGGTTGAATCATCTTTAGGAGTCCCGACAGTATATCGATGCATTAACATCCTTGCAAACAGTGTTGCAATGCTTCCTTTTCAAGTTTTCAAAAAGACATCAAAAGGAAGAGAAAGAGATAAGATTCACCAAGTATCGTTCATTTTGGAAAGACGCCCAAATCCTTATCAAAGCCCATTTAAATTCAAACATTTAATCGAAACACACCGTAATACATGGGGAAATGCGTATATCAATATTCACTGGGGTGTGGATGGCAGACCGAAAGAATTATGGGCATTGAATCCAGCTGTCACAACTCCAATTGTTGACTTAAAGACGAATAAATTATGGTATTTTACTAGTTTACCGGACGGTACACCTGTAAAAATACCGGATTATGATATTATTCATCTCACTACATTGTCCACTGATGGGCTGAAAGGAAAACCACCTATTCAAATTGCAAGGGAATCTATAGGGAGCTCACAAGCGGCTCAAAAGTTTAAAGGGAAATTCTTTACAAATGGTGCGGCCCATAGTGGGATATTAAAAACTCAACAACCATTAAATAAAGAAGCGAAAAATGTACTACGTGATGCATGGGAAGAAGCAAACACAGGTTTAAATAATGCTCAAAGGATAGCAATTTTGGACGCGGGTTTAGAATTTGAGAAAGTCGGGATGCCTTTAAAGGATGCTCAATTTATTGAGGGGATGAAGTTTGATAAAGCTGAAATTGCAAACATATTTAATATCCCTTTGCACATGATTAATGAGCTAGATCGTGCTACATTCTCAAATATTGAGCAACAGGCATTGGATTTTATTCAAAATACATTGAGTCCAATTCTTATCCAATATGAAGAAGAGTTTTCTTATAAAACATTTTCATTTAATGAACAAAAGCGTTATTATTTGAAGTTTAATCTAACAAGTTTACTTCGCGCGGATTCTAAATCTAGAGCGGAATTTTATAAGATTATGTTAGATGCTGGTGCTTTCTCAATCAATAAAGTATTAGAGCTTGAAGATATAGATGGAATTGGAGAATACGGTGATAAACATCGTGTCGATTTAAACCATGTATCTATTGAGATTGCGGATGAATACCAATTAGCGAAAGCTAGTGGAGGTTTTTCGTTGAAGGGAGGTGAGGACAATTAAAGATGTGTTTACTATTAAAAATCAAACGGAATCGTCAGCGGACCTGTTTATCTATGGTGACATCATAAATAATACAGGTTGGAAATGGGATGACTCTGACATTATGCCCGATGATGTGAAAAATATTTTGGGGCAATTGGATGATAAAAGTAACCTTAATATTTATGTAAATAGCGGTGGGGGTTCAGTATTCGCTGGTTTAGCTATTTATAATATGTTAAAGCGCAATAAGGCCCAAAAAACTGTTTATGTAGATGGCGTTGCAGCTTCCATTGCTTCTGTAATCGCCCTAGCTGGTGATCGTGTTGTTGTCCCTTCTAACGCATTCTTAATGATTCATAAACCTTGGACGTATGCAGCTGGAAATGCAATTGACTTCCGAAAGGCAGCAGAAGATTTGGATAACATTGAGTCTGGAATCATGAATGTATATAAGGAAAACTTAAAAGAAGGCATTGAAATTGAAGAAATTCAACAATTAGTAGATGCTGAGACTTGGTTAAGTGGTGAAGAAGCTGAAAAGTACTTCAATATTGAAGTTGTGGAAGCAAAGGAAGTTGCAGCATGTATGAGTGATTACTTTGATAAATATCAAAAAACACCTAGTAAAGTAGTAGCAAAAGTGCCTTCTATTCCTAAGAAGGACCTTAATGAACAATTAAAAATACAAAACGCAATAGACCTGTTAGAACTATAGGTCTATTTTTTGTGCCAAAACAAGGAGGAAATACCGAATGGATAAACATGAACAAGAATTACGTCAAAGAATTGCTGATTTAAAAGCGAAGGCTGAAGAGTTTAACAATAGCGGTAAATATGAAGATGCAAAAGCAAAAATTGAGGAAGCGAAAAATGCAAAAAATGAACTAGATAACTATCTAGCAATGAAGCAAATTCAAGTTCCTGAACCTGTAAATTCACAAACAGGAGCATTACCTCCAGCACCAGTTAAAAATGAAGACGCATCATACAAAGAAGTATTTATGAAAGCCATTCGTGGCCAAAATTTAAGTAATGAAGAAGCAAACGTTATGCAGGAATATAAAGCAGCACTATCTGAGAATACAGGTAAAGATGGCGGTTATATTGTTCCAGAAGATATTACTACAACTATTAATCAGCTAAAACAAACGGTTGATAACTTGGAACAATATGTAAATGTACAACCAGTTTCAACAAATAAGGGAGCTCGTACATTAGAAAAACGTGCGGCATCTACACCTTTCGCTCCTTTATCTGAGTATGGAAATCCAAATGCTATGCAAGAAATTGCTTCGCCACAATTCGATCGTTTGCCGTATGTTATTGAGGATTATGCAGGGTTCCTACCTGTACCAAATGATTTATTAAATGATACGGATCAAGCTCTAGAAGTTTATTTACGTCAGTGGATTGCAAAGAAATCTATTGCAACTCGTAATTATTTAATTTTACAAGAAATCAACAAGCTAACAAAAGTTGATTTAAAGGATTACAAAGGTATTAAAACCGCATTAAACGTCACATTAGATCCAGCTTTCTCGGCTGTAGCAAACATTTTTACAAACCAAGATGGATTCAATTACTTAGATCAATTAGAAGATAAGGATGGTCGTCCACTTCTTCAACCAGATCCAACAAACCCAACTCGTAAGTTATTGTCAGGAAAGCCAGTCATTGTTTTATCTAATAAGACAATTGCTACAGATAAAGATGGTAAAGCACCATTTGTTGTTGGGGATCTGAAAGAAGCGGTTGTACTATGGGATAGACAGCAGTTATCGCTTGATATGACGAAAGAGGGCGGAAGTGCTTGGAGAGGTAATACAACAGAATTCCGAGCAATTGAACGTGAAGACGTTACATTATGGGATACAGAAGCGGTTGTATATGGACAAATTACGGTTACGTCTAAAGCAGGAGCTTAATAAGGTAGGAGGTGTCCTTCTTGGTACTAACATTAGAGGAAGCAAAAAAGTATCTTCGTGTGGATGGTGATGAGGAGGACGATCTCATTACATCTTTCGTAGAAGCAGCTGAAATATATATTAAGAATGCCACAAGTAAAAATGTAGATTTAAAGAGCGAGCTTGCTAAACTAGCAACTCGTATTTTAATTGCTCATTGGCATGAAAATCGTGAAGCGGTTGGAAAAGCTGAACAATTGGCATTTAGTTTGCAATCAATATTAGTTCAATTGCAATACTGTGTAGGTGATTCCACATGAACCCAGGTAAATTAGATAAACGTCTTACATTTCAAGTGAAGGACGAGGATGCAAAGGGTCCAGACGGTGATCCAATAGATGGCTATAAAGACTCTTTTACTGTATGGGGCTCTTTTATTTTTTTAAAGGGAAGAAAATACTTTGAAGCAGCCGCAGCTAATAGTGAGGTCCAGGGTGAAACAGAGATCCGATTTCGCACAGATGTGAATGCTGATATGAAAATTAAGTATAAGAACACGATTTATGACATTGTTTCAGTTATTCCGACTGAAAAACACACGTTATCGATCATGTGGAAGCGTGGTGGAATGAATGGCTGATGGTGTAGATTTATTAGGGTTTGATCGTTTGATGTCTGAATTAGAGCAAATGGGCCTGCGTGGAGAAAAGATTGAAGATAAAGCCCTTGCAGCAGGTGGGGAGCAAATTAGAAAAGCTATTGCAGAAAGAAGTGAACCTAGAAGTTCCAGTCCTAAGAAACCATCGAAAAGTGAATCTTGGCGTACAGGTCAACATTTACTTGATAATATACGAGTTACGAAGGCGCGAAAGGAGGATGGCGTAAAAACCATTAAGATTGGAATAGAAAAAGCAGATCGCTCTCCGTATTTCTATGGGAAATTCTTAGAATGGGGAACTTCTAAAATGTCGGCTCAACCATTTATAGAACCAGGATTTAATTCTTCAAAAGAAGCTGCGATCCGTGCTATGACAGACATTTTGAAGAACGAAATGAGGTTGAATTTATGATAAATTTACGCCCCGAAATTGTACAAGCTCTTGAAAATAATCAGGAGCTTGTTTCTTTATTGGTTGGAAAACGTATTTATTATCGTAAAGCCAAAAACGCTGAAGAGTTTCCAAGGATTACATTTTTTGAATTAAACAATAGTCCAGATGGCTTTGCAGATAATGAGGAAAGCGAAAGTGAAATCACATTTCAAATCGATATTTGGTCAAAGGGTAGTACAACAGCAATTCATCAAAAAGTGAATGAAGTCATGAAAAGTATTGGTTTCTCGCGTTATGCGGTTGCTGATTTATATGAAGATGATACACAAATTTTTCATTACGCGATGCGATTCGCGAAAGGAGTGGAGTTATAAATGGCTGGAGAAATTATTAAGATTAGTTCGACTGTCGGTGTAGATAGCCTTGTTTACGCTAAATTATTGAAAGATGATGCAGCAGGTGTTACCTACGATACAGTAAAGGAAATGGAAGGCGCTGTAAAGATTAAAACATCTAAAAAAGTAGCTTCTGAGATTATGTGGAGCGATAACAAAAAGTCCGAAATTGCTGAGTCTGACGGAGAAGTAGAAGTAGAAATCGAACTTCGTAGTATTTCGCTATCAACTAAAGCAGACATTGAAGGATATCCAGAAGTTAAAGACGGCGTATTAGACGAAAGACGTGAAGGTGAAAAGCCGTATTTGGCAATCGGATGGCGCTTCTTAAAAGCGAATGGGAAATATCGATATGTTTGGTTACTAAAAGGGAAGCTTTCACAAGAAGAGGAAGAAGGCGAAACGAAAAAAGATAAGCCAAACTTCCAGACTACAAAACTTAAAGGCTCTTTCATTGAACGTGATTTTGATGATAGACCGAAATTTACTGCCGATGCTGATGAACCTACATTCACAAAAGTTGTCGGAGATAATTGGTTTAAAAAGGTGTACGAAAAAACAGTAACTCAACCACCATCTGGTCAGTAAGAGGGAGCGTTTGCTCTCTCTTTTTTATTAACTAAGGAGGAATAAACTATGAAATTAACTTTACGAATCGATGGAGAAAATCAAATTTTTAATATGCCAGGATTTATCCCGGCACGTCTTATACGCCAAGCTCCTGAGCTTGCTGAAATTCCAAATAATCCTGGTCCAGAGGATATGGATAAAATGGTCCAATTCGTAGTGAAAGTGTACGATGGTCAATTTACATTAGATCAATATTGGGATGGTGTGGATGCGCGTAAATTCTTATCAACAACTTCAGATGTAATCAACGCAATTATTAATGAAACTGTGGAAGCAGCTGGTGGTAATCCTGGAGCTGGAGAAGAAGAAAACCCAAACGCATAGAGGGAGGAGGGCTGACGTTCAATGAGTTTATGGACGAGCTCTACCTCTCTTTATTACGTCAAGGTTATAAACATCATCATATCGATAATGAAATGGATATTTGGCATTATTTAAGGCTGAATCGAAAGCAACGTGAACAAGATAATTCAAATGTTGAAGATAAGAATTCGAATGAAATTGAAGTTCCGGCAGAAAACATTATCTAGCAAGGGGGTGAGACATTGGCAAATGAAATGAACAATCTGGTAGTTAGGCTGTCCTTAGATAATGTCAATTTTCGTCAAGGTATAGCAAATTCAGGTCGCGCAGTAAGGACATTGCAGAATGAATTGAAATCTGTCAGTACAGGTATGGGCGGTTTCGCTAGTGCTAGCCAACAAACACAAGCAAAAATGGACACTTTAAGCAGACTCATTGATGCGCAAAAGGAAAAAGTTAAAGCATTAAGACAAGCCTACGATCAAAATAAAGCTAAATTAGGTGAAAACGATGCGGCAACCCAGCGATATGCTTCACAAGTAAATAAAGCTGTAGCTGATTTAAATAGATTTGAAAATGAATTGAAACAAGTAAACCGCCAAGCTGAGCAAAAAGGGATAGATAAGTTAAATAATTCTTTAAAATCCCTACAGGCTGAATTTCAGTCTATTACAACAGGCATGGGCGGTTTTTCTAATGCAACTGAACAAACTCGAGCTAAAGTTGATGTTTTATCTCGTACAGTAGATAAACAAAAAGAAAAAATTAGGGAACTTCAGCAAGCCTATAATCGCGTTAAAACAGAAGAAGGTGAAGCCAGTCAATCAGCGCAACGATATGCTGAACAAATACATCGGGCTACAGGTGAATTAAATCGATTTGAAACACAATTACAACAGGCAAACCGTGAATTGGATCAGCAGGGAAATCGACTTCTAAATTTCGGGAATCGCATGGAAGAACTAGGTAATCACTTGCAAAATGCCGGAATGCAGATCGGTATGGTATTTGGTGGTATGACTTATGCAATTGGTCGTGGTCTAAAATCAGCAGTGGTAGAATCCATGAACTTCGAGCAGCAGATGGCTAACATAAAAGCGGTATCTGGTGCGACAGGACAAGAAATGGGCAAACTCTCCGAATTAGCTGTTAAATATGGAGAAGATACAAAGTACTCTTCTGTAGAAGCTGGAAAAGGGATTGAAGAATTAATAAAAGCCGGTGTTGATTTAACGGATATTATCAACGGCGGATTAGAAGGCGCGCTTAATTTAGCGGCAGCTGGAGAATTGGAGTTAGGAGAAGCAGCAGAAATTGCTTCAACCGCCTTGAATGCATTTAAAAGGGATGGTTTAAGTGTTACTGATGCCGCTAACTTACTTGCAGGAGCCGCTAACGCTTCGGCCACTGATGTACACGAATTAAAATACGGCCTGTCAGCATCCGCAGCAGTTGCAGCAGGAGCAGGTATGACGTTTAAAGATACATCGACGGCTTTAGCTGTATTTGCGCAGAATGGTTTAAAAGGTTCTGATGCAGGAACTTCACTAAAAACGATGCTTATGCGCTTAAACCCAACAACAAAAGAAGCGTATAACAAGATGGCGGATTTAGGTCTAATAACATATAACGCCCAGGCTGGATTTGATTTCTTGGTTAAAAATGGTATTACACCAGCTTCTAGAAGTGTAGGAGATATCGAAACAGCTTTAGAAAAATATGTAATGAAGACAGAAGGAGCTAAGAAATGGAATGAAAAATGTGAGACAACATTCCGTGAGTTAGCAACAAGTTCAGCTTTCTTGTCATCAAAATTCTACGATCAACAAGGACATATACAAAGTTTAGAAAATATATCTGGAATTTTAAAAGAATCCATGAAAGATTTAACAGATCAACAACGAAGTATGGCTTTAGAAACGTTATTTGGTTCTGATGCAGTTCGTGGTGCAACCATTCTGTTTAATGAAGGCTCACAAGGTGTAAATAAAATGTATACCGAAATGTCTAAAGTAACTGCTTTAGAGACAGCCAATACAAAAATGAACACTTTGAAAGGTCGTATTGAGCAGTTAAGTGGAGCGTTCGACACAATGAAAAAGACAATTGGTGATGCGCTTGCCCCTGTGGTTAGTGCTTTTGTTGCTGGATTACAGAAACTTGTGGATGGATTTAACGCATTACCTGGACCGGTACAAAAAGCTATAGCAATTACAGGTGGTATTGTTCTTGCTTTAACGGCTATTGCAACAGTTATTGGAGTAGTTCTAGCGGCGGTTGGGATGGTTATGTCAGGGATTGGAGCATTAGCAACATCATTAGGAATTGTTGGTGGTGCTGCGGGTCTTGCTAGTGTTGCGGTTGGATTTTTAGGAAGTGCAATAGGTTTATTATTTGGTCCAGTTGGCTTAATAGCAGCCACCTTAATTGGAACTGGAGTTGTTGCATATAAAGCATATCAAAAAGCAACTGAGGACAGTATTGCTTCAGTAGATCGCTTTGCTACAAATACAGAGGGTAAAGTAAGTTCCTCCACAAAGAAAGTTATGGGGGAGTATTTTAAGTTATCTGATGGCATTAGACAAAAATTAACTGAGATTAGATTGAATCATGAAGTAATAACGGAAGAACAGTCCCAAAAGTTAATTGGTCAGTATGATAAATTAGCTAATACAATCATTGAAAAAACAAACGCAAGACAACAAAAAGAAATGGAAGGTCTTAAAAAGTTTTTCGCTGATTCATATGTTTTAACAGCAGAAGAAGAGAATAAGCGTATAGAACAACTGAATCAACATTACGAACAAGAAAAACTAAAGACTCAAGAAAAAGAAAATAAAATTAAAGAAATACTACAAACAGCCGCTAGAGAAAACAGAGAATTAACAACAACAGAGCGTATATCATTACAGGCTTTACAAGATGAAATGGACAGAGTTGCCGTTGAGCATATGTCTAAAAATCAAATGGAACAAAAGGTAATTCTTGAAAATATGCGCGTGCAGGCTAGTGAAATTTCAGCTAGACAAGCAGCGGAAGTTGTTCAGCATAGTGCAGAAGCTAGGGATAAAGTCATAGCAGATGCTAAGAAAACCCGTGATGACAAAATTGCTGAAGCTATCCGACAAAGAGATGAAAATAAAACCATCTCAGGTGAAGAAGCTAACGCGATTATCGGTGAAGCCAAACGGCAGTATGACAGCACCGTTTCAACAGCAAGAGACAAGCATACTGAAATTGTGAATGAAGCAAAAGCACAAGCTGGTGAACACGTAAATCAAGTGGATTGGGAAACTGGTGAAATAAAATCTAAATACCAGGTTATGAAAGATGATGTTGTTCGGAAAATGCAAGAATTATGGTCAGGTGTAACGAAATGGTGGGAAGACACAAAAACATCGGCAAGTAATAAAGTTGAAGAAATAAAAAACACAGTTTCACAAAAATTCAGTGAAAAAGTACAAGCGGTAAAAGATAAAATGAATGAAGTGAAAAGTAGTATCGAAGATAAGTGGAACACGGTTGAAAAATTCTTCAGCACAATCAATCTTTATTCAATAGGTAAAAGTATTCTCGAAGGACTTGGAAAAGGTATCGATGATGCATCTGGTGGATTATTTAGTAAGGCGGCAGGCATTGCTAGTGAAATAAAAAGTACCATTTCAGGAGCACTTCAAATAAATAGCCCAAGTAAAGTGATGATCCCTGTTGGTAGTGCAGTTCCAGAGGGGGTTGGCGTGGGGATGGATAAAGGAAAACGTTTTGTTGTGGATGCAGCAAGAAATGTGGTTGGAACGGTTAAGAAACAGATGAGTAATATGCCATCTGTATTTGATTTTGGATTCCAAACCTCACATTACAATATTCCTAGTGATTCTTTAAATGATTTTGCAAGTTATAACCAACCTAATGCTGGGCAGAATACAGTTTCAACTAATAGAAGCATGTATCCAAATGGATCACTTAATGAAAAGGAAATTAATCTTACTGTAAATATGACCAATATTCTTGATGGTAAAGAGTTAGCAAATGGTACGTATGAATATACTACAGATCTTCAAGAACGTAAGCGAAAACGATTAGAGCAATTTTAAGGACGGTGATATTTTTGAGCAAATTAAGCTTTACATTTAATAATATTAGAAAAGATTATATTCAAATGCTAATAGGGAGAAAACGTCCTTCTTGGTCTCCAATTAAAAGAAATCTTGTCAGAGTTCCTCATCGTCCAGGAGCTTTTTTTATTAATACAGAAACGGAGGAACGCCGTATTGACGTTCCTCTTGTCATTAAAGCAAAGAAAGATATAGCAGATTTACAAAAGCTAAAAGAGGATTTAGCAAATTGGTTAATTACAGAACAACCGGCAGAACTTATTTTTGATGATGAACTAGATAGAACGTATTTAGCTTTTATTGATGGTTCAATTGATTTGGATGAAATGGTAAACAGAGGCAAAGGAGTTATCACTTTTATTTGTCCAATGCCTTATAAATTAGGACCAATCCGAAATGCAAAAGCAAAACTAGAATCAAATAATATTATTAAAATGGATGCTTTGAATGAGGGAAGTGTATTTTCAGAACCGAAATTCAAGATACAGGTAGAGAATCCGTCCACATTCATCGATATTATAAATAAAAATGGAGATCAACATTTTCGTATAGGATATCCAGTTAAAGTAGATGAAACACCAATAAGTCGGTATGAGTTGGTTATGCATGATAAGGCAAATTCTCTAGTAGGTTGGACGGAAGTGGGGAAAGATTTTGTTTCTGATTACGGAAGTGTAGCAGGGAAAATGATAGCGGATGGCGCACGTATCATGCCATCTGATTACGGTCAAGGGCAATTTTGGCACGGACCAGCAGTGAAAAGAAGCATTACAGGTGGACCGCTACAAGATTTCACACTTGATGCAATAGTTGAATGTCGAAACTTAAACCCTGCAACTATGGGACGTGTAGAACTTTATTTATTAGATGAAAACAGCGTTGTAGTTGGAAAAGTAGGTATGTTTGATGCATATAGAAATTCTAGCGAGAATTTCGGTGAGGTTATGGCAGGAAACGGTGACTATAATCATCTGATTATAGCGGAAACTGGTTATTATCGTACAACATGGAATGATTTTTATGGACGTCTACACATTGCACGAGTCGGAAATTATTGGCAGGGTGATATTGCTTTAATCGATGAAAAAGGAAATTACCATACAGAAAAATTTGCCCAATGGTGGGATACGGGCAATAGCTTTATGAAAAAGGTAGCTCAAATTGTTGTTCATATATGCTCGTTTAATGATGCACCATCATTAATTGCGGCTGTACATGATATTAAAGTGCAAAAAGTAAATAGCAATACAGAACGTCAAATACCTTATATTGTTCAAAAAGGAGATCTTGTAGAAATCGATTCATCGGATGCGAGTATTCGTATTAACGGAGCAGATGCGATTAATATAAAGGATTTTTTGAGTGACTATATACGTGTCGAAAAAGGAAAGAATGACATCGAAATATTCCCAAACAGCATTGGCCAGGTAGATGTCACATATAGGGAGCGTTATAGATGAGTAAATCAAATAATCTATTACACATTGTGGACTATAAAACAGATCAGATTATTGGCATTATACAAGAAAAAAACTACTGGAACGATATCCGCCAGTGGGAGATTAAAAATAATATAGACCAATTAGAGTTCAATACAATGGATGGGACAAAAGAATCTGCCAAACTCATGCAACAAAACCTTATAGTAAAACAAACTAGAGATGGTACTTTTGTTTCGTACGTTATTACGGAAGCGGAACAAGATGCAACAGACCGTTCTAAAAAAATTCACGCGCTCGGGGAACATACAAAGCTAAAGAAAGCAGCAGTAATTAAACCACAAACGTTACAAGCTACTACAGTCAACGAATCTATGGACTTTGCTTTACAAGGTACAGAATGGAAACGTGGGATTACGGAGTTCAGTGGTGTACGGACTATTCACATTAAGGATTTCACAAATCCGCTTGACTTCTTAAAACAAATCGCATCTACTTTTGAACTTGAGATTCGTTTTAGAACAGAAATACTGGGATCCTTTATTGTCAGTCGTTATGTAGATTTAGTAAAAAAGGTTGGCCGTGACAATGGGAAAGAGTTTTTACTAGGAAAAGATGTACAAGGCATTCGACGCATTGAGAGTAGCCAAGATGTAGTAACCGCTCTTGTAGGCGTTGGTCCACAAAATAGTGAAACTGGTGAATTTCTCACATTTGAAGAAATAAACAATGGCAAACTTTATGTAGGAAATAATGATGCTCTGCAACGTTGGTCGAAAGATGGTAAACATTTATTTGATATTTATTCACCACAAACAGAAGACCAAGATATGACGAAGCAAAGACTTAAACAATTAACAGAAGCAGAATTAAAGAAACGAATTGATAGTTCTACTTCATATGAAGTAAATGCAGTTGCACTTGAAGAAGTGTTTGGTTTATCTCATGAAGCGGTTCGTAAAGGCGATACGGTACGAATAAAAGATACAGGATTTAGTCCACCACTTTTCTTAGAAGCTAGATTAATCGCAGCTGATGAATGTGACACTGATCCATCGAAAGATAAATATATCTTTGGTAATTATCGTGAAATTCAAGATACACGAAGCCTGATCGATAGGTTATACGCACAAATCATGGGTAGCTTATCAAATAAAGCATCTAAAGAATTACTAGATATTTTAGATAAGAAACTTCAAGAAAATGTAACAGAAACAGAAGTCATTCGAAAAGAATCGGAAGCAGCAAAGAAAATTGCTGAACAAGTGGCTGAAAACTTGAAGTACAATACCGTTGATATTATTGAAGGTGTAAGTCCACCAAGGGAAAACTTAAAGGATAGAAAAACGTTGTGGCAAGATATCAGCAAAGGTAAGCCTGGTATTCTGAAATTGTGGAAGGATGGTAAATGGGATCCTGTTGTTCCTGATGTGGAATCCGTTAAGAAAGAAACATTGGAACAGGTGAGCAAAGATATCGAGACCACAAAAAATGAATTAAATCAAAAGGTTCAAGAAGCGCAAAAACAAGCAACAGGGCAATTTAATGAAGTGAAAGAAAGCTTACAAGGTGTTAGTCGTACCATTTCTGATGTGCAAAATAAACAGGGTGAAATTGATAAGAAGGTAACGAAGTTTGAGCAGGATTCCAATGGGTTTAAATTATCTATTGAATCGTTAACTAAAAAAGATACTGATATCAGCAATAAATTTAATACAGTCGAGCAAACTGTGGAAGGCACAAAAAAGACAATATCTGATGTGCAACAAACTGCAAATGATCTGAAGAAAACAACAACTGAAATTAAAGAGCAAGCAGGCAAGATTAGTGAGAAGTTAACAAGTGTAGAAAAGCAAGCAAATACTCTAACAAATAAAACAACTGAGATTGCAAAAAGTGTGGATGGAATCAAAGAAACAGTAACAAAAGTAGAAAATAATCAGGGTGGATTTGATAAACGTGTAACAGCAGTAGAGAAAACCGCTGAAGGTATTTCTCAAAACGTTACCAAGATACAAGAAACACAAACGGTACAAGGTAAACAAATTACTGAAGCACAATCTACAATCAAACAACATTCTGATGCACTTGATCTGACAGTGAAAATGAAAGATGTTGAGAACTATGTAGGCGGTATTGGTTCTATCAACGAAATTAGAAACGCAGGTCTTGAATTAGGTAACAAGTATTGGTCAATTAACCAGGGTACTGTCATTCAGCCAAACTCAAAATACAAAGGATACGCAACTTTCTGGAGTGATTACTCAGGAAAGACTAGTGATCACTGGTCTGGTACCGCTTCTGAATTTATATCAGTTACAAATGGTGAGGATCTTATTTCTTCAGGTTGGTTTGCTACTGACAATATAGCTTCATTGGATCAAAAAGCATGGATGGAAATTGAGTTTTGGAATGCTACAAAAGGAACTAGAATGAGAACGCAGCGTGTAGAAATCCAATGGGCTAAACAAGGCGATTGGGAAAGAATGATGATGGTTTCAAAGGTTGCAGCTAATGAAGAGTGGGTTAGATGGCGTTATTATGTTCAAAGAAACGGGCGTATACGAGCTGCCCTGCCGATGTTACAGCGCGGTAAAGTAGCGACAGAATTTTGGTTACATCCGAAAGACCAAACTGATGCTGATAAAATGATTGAAGATATCGCTAATAGAGTAGCTACTAAGGATTACGATAAAACAACAACTGAATTAGAGCGCCTTATTTCCGCCAATACGGAGGGAATTAAACTTGCTGCAGTAAAAAACGAAGTATATACGAAACAACAGGCTGACGGAAGATATGCGGATAAAGCGTATGTAGAAAAACAAGAGGGACGTATTGAGGTAGCTGAAAAAGCGATTACTAGTACCGTCCAAAAAGGCGATATTATCTCAGCTATTAACCAAACAGCTGAAAAGATTCAAATTAATGTTGCTAAGTTGCAGATTAACGCTGATACCATTGTAAAATGGCTCACCGCTACAGGCATTAATGCAGATGTAATTAAAATCGAAAATGGGAAAGTTACGATTGATAAAAATGGTATTACAGCAAAAATGGCTGACTTCTTTTTTGAAGATGAGCGTGGGCAGAAATTTTCAGTAACACCAAGGAAGAATCTCATTCCAGATCATGACTTTTCACACATTTCTTTTAATACTTTTAATAATTATTTTTTGAAGATTGAATACAGTCCTACATGGACAATTATGTCTAATCCATATATTGAGAAACCAGTGGTTAACAATTATGAGCCAATGGTTAATCCGATGCGTATAGATTTATCAAATTGGATTCGATTTACATTATTTGAAGGGGTAAAACCAGGTAAGAAATACACATTGTCGGCTCATTTCAGAGCAACTACCAATGATAATCGTGTAAACATTACAAACAAGCCAATCATGAGAGCGGTATTCGGTAAATATAACGGTGACACTCCCGTGGAGCTTGGACGAGCATCAAAAACTTACGATGCACCAAGCATTCAAACTGGGAAAATAGTAAGATACGCTTTAACCTTCACTGTGCCGAGTAACTATGTAGAAGGAAATGGTTATGTTTATATTGATTTATTTGGCGAGGGGCTCTTAAATAATATGCAAGCAATTGCTGTATCAGGTGTTCAGTTGGTGGAAGGTGACGTTCCTTCCGTTTATAACTGGGATACAACACATGGAGAACTCGTAAACGGAACGCTGCCTTTTTCTACAATTGCACTTGGTACAAAAGATAATGTTATTTACCACAATCATGTGAACAAATGGAATTATATGAATGCGCCGCTTGAAATCATAAGCAATGGCGAAATGATGGCACTCGTTGGAGATGATCGTGCGGGACTCAGTTTTTATCCCCGTGGCGGTGGAGAACGTAGAAGTTACATCGGTCACATTTACAACAATGAAAATAGATTCCGAATTGAATCAAAAGATCCTGTTGCAACGACACAATCAATTGAATGTAATGGGATTAACGTATGTGGTGGATACTTTGGTGCTAATGCAGGTTCTATTCATTATACAAATGGTAGCTTAGGTTTAGGGTGGTATTTCCATGATGGTAGATGGAATTATGTTGATTTCACAAATATGACTTCTAGAACATAGGGAGGGAGATGAGTATGAATCCAGACAAATTTATGCGTCCCATGCCATCTAATGAACAGTCACCATTCTTAGGTAGAGTAGTTGATTTGAAGAAAGGTGAAAATCAAGTCACCGTTAGCATTCCAAACGATATGCTAGAATTTTGCGGTATCAAGGAAGATACAAAAGTTGAAGTTTGGGGACTTCCTGATGGCACGTTGAATATGCGGATTGCTACTGCATGTGACTTATGTAATAAGGGTGGTAGAGTTTACGAGATTGAGCTTTTCGGTAAAGTAAGCCTTATTTGTGCAGACGATTATGTAAAGCTAACTGGTAAGCCCCCAATGGCTTCTGATGAAGTGACAATTGAACACGTTGAGGGAGTAGAAAATAGAATGGTAGAAGGAGCATTATCAGCAGATCAGTATTAATTAAATACATGTAAACAAGTAGGACAGCCAGGAGCTGTTTTTAATTTTGAATAAAATACTGCTTTTATAACAAAAGATATTGCAACCAATTGTGGTTTTATATTTAAAAGCACAGGTAAAGTTTTTTATTAGGAGATGAAAAAGCTATACCTCGCACGATACCTATAACTATTGCGGTAAAAAAATAATATTTTAAAACAATATAGAAAGGGAATAAACGAAATAAAGAATTAAAATAGTCTTTATGAAATGGAGTTAATGTATAACAAGTGTTCCTATTAATTTGATATTAATATATAATGTTAAAGTGTTTTATTGAATTAATATAAAATAATGGAGGGATAAAATTGGAAACTACTAAACATTTTAATGGGTTACCATTAGAAGTTAAACAACTTCTAATGGATTTGAAAACTGAATTACAATTATCTAGAAATGCAGATTTTAAACCCTTAACTAATCAAGGAAATAGATCTATTGTTTTTGAGGTACTGAATGCTAATTTAATTATAAAATGGCTAACAGAAAAGGGAAAAAGAGATAGTGATATTGAAGCGCTTTTAGATTTAGATGGAATAGATTATTTCCCTAAGCTTTATGCGTATCAAAAAGGGACATTCTTAGTCATGGAAAAAGCTAGAGGAAAGGATATTGATTGGTTGTTAGAGCATAAACTGATTACAGATTTTGAGCTGGACATGGTGAGAGATCAGTTTGAAGATGCAGTAAAGCTTGGTATTCAAAAAGGGCGATATGATTGGGATACAAAACTTGAACATTTTTTCTGGGATGCAGAAACAAAAAAATTGAAACTAATTGATTTTAGTTTATATGACTCTTGTTCTAGTTCTACTACACAGGGAATGGTTAAAAGCAGACTCGAGACATTTGATGAAATGGTTATGCGATGGAAATGGATAAATAATAAATGAATTTTAATTCAAAAAAAGATAGATAATCATTTCTTTTTTGTAAAAAGGGATGGGGAATTTAGAGGCGCAGATGTGCCTCTTTTTATTTTGAAATGAGGTGGTTAAAGTGGAAGGATTACAAGAAGTAAGAAGTGATTTTCAAGAAATAAAGCAAGATATCAAGGACATTCGTTTAGAAATTAAAAGCTTAGAGATGCGAACAACTGGTAACGAAAAGGACATTATCAATATCAACAAACAGTTAGATAAAATTAGCGCCAATACTACCTGGATCTTACGACTTATTGTAGGTGGAATTATAGGCGCAGCAATCACTTTCTTAATGAAGGGAGGTGGTATGTAATGATTGAAATTACTGTAATGATTGGAATAGTAGTTAGTCTTTCACAAATCGGAAAAACAATTGGATTACAAACAAAATATGTTCCGTTATCAAATTTAACGCTTGGCATTGTGCTAGGCGTTTTATTTTTGGACGGAGATATCAAAACAAATGTATTTCAAGGAATCATCATTGGACTGTCAGCAAGTGGATTATTTGACCACACAAAAATTATGAAAAAGGATGTTGATGAAAAATGAAAAAGACATTAAAACATATTTCTTCTGTAGTCTTTGCAGTTATTTTAGTTTTATCTATTGCAACAAGCGTTTTTGCTGATAGAACGCTTATTATTCCTGATTTACCTAAACAACCATACCGTTATGGCGTGGGTGCATATGAGGGCGTTGTAGCTCATTCTACAGCAACTCCAGAAGCTCCAGCTATTAACATTCAAAAATATGAGTCTCGTACATGGAGAAACGCATTTGTTCACTATGCAGTCGATTGGAACGAAACAATCCAAATCGCTGATACAAAGTACATTGCTTATGGCGGCGGTCCTGCTGCGAATAAACGATTTGTGCATGTGGAATTATGCGAAACAGCGGATTATACAAAATTCAAACGCAGCTATGATAAATATGTTAAGTTACTAGCTAAAATTTTACGTGACCGTGGGTTATCTGTAGAAAAAGGATTGTGGACACATAGCGATGTAACTCATCACCTTGGCGGTACAGATCATGAAGATCCAATTGATTACTTAAAGTCTCATGGCGTTTCAGAAACTCAATTTAGAGCAGATGTACAACGAGCATATAACAATTCTAATGTGGATGTTTCTGTACCTGAAAAGCCATCTAAACCGGCAGAGGTACCGACAGCGGTAACAGATGGAATTGCTTATATTGAAGGTTACAACGTTAACTTACGCAAAGGACCAGGTACAAGTTATTCTAAGATTCGTCAACTAAACAAACCAGAATCTTATATTGTGTGGGCGGAAAAGGATGGCTGGTTAAATCTTGGTGGAAATCAGTGGATTAAGAACGACCCATCTTATGTGAAGTTTAATAAGAAAAGTACAGTAGATTCTTCTATTGTTGGAAAGCGTGTTGTTTCAAAAGTTAACAATCTACGTTTCTATGATGCTCCATCCTGGCAGGACAAAGATGTTGCTGGTCTCGTAGATGCAGGTGAGGGATTTACAATTGATGGGAAGTTAAATGTGAACGGTTCACTCCAATTTAAGGTGCACAATAGTATAGGGAAAACATATTATATTACGATAAACGAAGTTTATGTATATGTAAGATAACTGTAATACTGCAGTATATTACACTCATAGGAGGTAGCTAAGTGTTTGATAAAAATGAAATACAAAAAACAAATGGGATACTTCAAGCTAATGCATTAAACCCCAATTTAATTGGCCCTACACTCCCACCAATCCCACCATTTACTTTACCAACCGGTCCCACGGGCCCAACAGGAGGAACAGGCCCAACAGGAGGAACAGGCCCAACAGGAGGAACAGGTCCAACAGGAGGAACAGGTCCAACAGGAGGAACAGGTCCAACAGGAGAGACAGGCCCAACAGGAGGGACAGGCCCAACAGGAGGGACAGGTCCAACAGGAGGGACAGGCCCAACAGGAGAAACAGGTCCAACAGGCCCGACGGGAGGAACTGAAGGTTGTCTGTGTGATTGCTGTGTTTTACCTATGCAAAGCGTCTTACAACAACTTATTGGAGAAACTGTGATTCTTGGCACTATTGCAGACACACCCAACACGCCCCCACTTTTCTTTTTATTTACTATTACTTCCGTAAATGATTTTTTAGTTACAGTTACTGATGGCACCACAACCTACGTGGTCAATATTTCTGATGTAACAGGGGTAGGTTTTTTACCACCAGGACCAACAATAACATTACTTCCGCCTGTCGATGTAGGATGCGAGTGTGAATGTCGTGAACGACCAATTAGACAATTACTGGATGCGTTTATTGGATCTACAGTAAGTCTTTTAGCAAGTAATGGTTCTATTGCAGCAGATTTTAGTGTGGAACAAACAGGACTTGGTATAGTGTTAGGTACATTACCTATAAATCCAACTACAACCGTTAGGTTTGCTATTTCAACTTGTAAAATTACAGCTGTGAATATAACTCCTGCTACTATATAGTTGATTTCTTTCAAAAGTATCTGTTGCTACTCGATAAGAAAAGCAGGATGGATTCTTCTATTCTAGGGAAGCGTGTTGTTTCAAAAATTAACAATCTACATTTCTATGATGCCCCATCTTGGCAGGATAAAGATGGGGCTGGTTCTGTAGATGCGGGATTAGGATTTACAATTGATGCGAAAGTAACTTTCAATGGATCAATCGTCACAAAATAAAGTACACAACAGTAAAGGAAAAACATACTATGTAACAACAAATGAAGCCTATGTGTATGTGAAGTAGCAAAGAGAGTCTGCTCAAATATGAGTAGACTCTCTTTTTTATTTAATTCATATTGGATTAAAATGTACCGCTATTATGTTCTGTTAGATACTTGGTATCTACATAACCAAGATCCTGGACATGTTGGTATAACGTCGTTAATAACTCTTCGTCTTTGCATAAAATACTAATATCAAAACCATCCACTATACTTAATACGAATTCACAATCACTATCAATAAAATCTTTTGCTGTAATTATCGATGTATAATTTTCCTTTTTAGTAAAAGCAGACATTGTCAAAAAAATTAAATAATATTTCTGGTTTAAGGTACGTTCTAAATCACTCCCAGTTATGAAACGATCCTTATTGAATGAAAATGCATTTGGAAAATTACCATTAGAATCTTTAACGTATACTTCAGCTGTATCAATTTGCCATACATAGTTTTTGAAATTAAAAGGTTCTAATAAACTTAGTACGGATAAAAAGAAATTTTCATCTTCTGGAGCGTGAAAGTGTATTCCTATATTCATATTATAATAATCTCCTTTTTAAAAGTGTTGTAATTGATTAACATATGAAACCATACCATAAATTATTTAAATGATATATATAAATTTTAATTATTAAGAGGGATTTAGTAAGAAGAGGTATTAAAGAAGAAATGCGTGTATTATCTAAACAAAAAAGTGCTAACAAGTTTGCAAACGAACTTGCTAACACATATAAGAAATAGATAAAAAATATCGCTGATATGTCACTTTCAAATATAGACTTAATCATATAGAAAACGCTAATACTGAATAGTCATAAAATCATTCGTGATACCAAGAATATAACCATCCGGATATCCCTTTACTTTTGCGACGAAAACGAGGCATGATATTGATTTCTACTTCAGAATTTGCATCAGATAATAAAAAAATGCGGTTTGTAAAGTTAAAAGTACAACAAGCTACAAACGGTATGAAATGGATTAAGTTATTTAGAACATTAAAAGATGATTTTCAAATAGGTGGAGAAATTGAATTAGACCATATTGTCCAATATCCGAAAGATTATATTGTCGGAACAAACAGAAGAGTATTACTTCCGTATAATGAGAGAATATATAAAGTGCAAGGTACTAAAAAAAAGCTAGGTATAAAAGTAAAGGAGAAAGGATATCTATTTAAAGAATTTCAGCGGAAATTTTCACATTTCACATTACTGCCAGAATGCAAAAGGGTAGCAACAAATAATGAAAATGAATTATTTCCTTTAGTTGCACCAAAAGGATTAGAGACCATAACATTAGAAATTTGGTCCGAAAATATAGTATTGGAAATAGAACAAGCATTATTTGATAGTGAAATAGTTTTAGCTAAAATAGGAGAAACATCTTATGTAGTAAATGCAGATTCACCAGTATTATTAAAGATTGTAAGATTTAATATGGAAAAAGTGTTACAAAATCCATATAAAATGCAGTATTGCCAAAAATATAAAACAAATCTTGTAGATGATGTTGTAAAAGCAGTTCATGCTACGGCAGGTAAGCGAAGTGATACGACATTAGCATTAATCGCAATGAAGAAGTGTGATGGAAGAGAGAAGATTGATCCGAAACAAATTATTCGTGAAGGATTTGCACGAACAAAACGTATTTCAACATTTATTAATTTATTTATAGGTCAAAGTGTATCTCGTGAAACAATTGTAACTAGTATTTTTAATTTATTAGAACAAAAAGGATTTTTGAAAGGCAATTGGAATAAGAGGAATTTGCCTTGTACATATGTCAATTTATCAGTTGAACGAATCTCGAAGTTTGATTTCTTGCCTATTATTTCAAAAATAAAAGGTAAAGAAATATCATATAAATTATATGGGGATACGGAGTGGCAACCAATCGACTATATGTTATTACATATAAATAAACATAATGTATTTTTACCACAACCATCAAAAAGAAATGATGTGGGTGCCCGTTTTAAGGAATTTGTATCTGAAACATTAATGGGAATGTTACAACATACGCAAAAGGAAAATGAACAAGTTTATTTCATTGTAGATGCGAATTTGAGAAAATATTGGATTAAAGAGTTGCAAAATGAAAAAATTAATATAGATATTGTACCTGAGATTATTCCAGATATGTTAAAGGTTCCGAATTTAAATGTTATAAGAATAAATACTGCTTTTGATGTACCAAGCTTTGTTGTAATAGAGCGTGAAAATGATATGGATAGAACTGGATTATATGCGGATCAAACAGGGATGTATTATAGCACTGGTGAATATCCATTAAATTGTAGTGACACAATTCAACAATATATACTTGAAATTCTACCATTAGGTGTAAAACATGTAGAAAGGGAATATATCGCTAAAATGATACATTTCATGTGTTGTAATTCAAGTATACTTTCGGAAAAAAATGTGCATATGCCATATTCTATGCATATGGCTAAAGTAATAAAGAGTTATGCCACTGATATAGATGCAAGAGAGTTTAAAGAATTCGATGATGAATTAGATGTTGATGTAATAAAGAGAGAAAAGAAAGATTCAATAGTGCTAATTTAAATAATAGTAAACAAATCCTGTTCATTATACCGATCAGGATTTGTCATTTGTTCATGTAAATATAGCTATCCTTTGTCATGTATCTTTTCTATTTTGTATTTACTTTATAAACATTCAGGATTAAGATGTTTTTTAGAAATACAAAAACTGAATCCCATGGAAAATTAATTTTAAAACTTAATAGAAATTTGAAAGGAATGGGGAATTGTGAAGAAATTAGATGTATTATTAATGCTACTGAGCGGCCTCTTTCCAATTGCAGGAATGTTAAAACAAATCCCTCTTGAACAATCTTTATATATTGGAGGACTTTTATTTTTTACTAGTTTCGGTAGTTACTTTGCAAAAAAGATATATTCACGTATATGTAGCTGGATAGCATATGCACCATTTATAACACTACTGTTAGTTATTTGGAATCAGGATATTTCAACAAGTGCTATAATAGCAAATGCTAAAATTGCCGCCTGTATCGCTTTAATACCTTGTATATTTCGCTTTCGTACATACGGGCTTACTTTAGGTTTATTCTCATTATGGGCCGCTTTATTATGGGATATAAAAGAAGTACAGTCGTTAGTCATACTTGAGCGTATGACGAGTTTAATGACAAGCAATTACGTATATCTTCTACTCTTAGCTGGAGGACTTATATTAGGTGGATTACTTGCGGCGTTAATACACCGTAAAGAGAAGGATGATAATAAAGAAAATATAAATCTATTTCAACAAAAAAAGAAACGCAAAAAACTATCATTTAAGATGCCACTTCCAAGATTACCGAAATTTAAGATGAAATTATTTAAGTTTGGTGGAAAAGGTTCTAAACGTAAAACGCCAGAAAAAATACGTAAGCATACTTACGAAGAATCAGCTCCAGCTGCAACATATGAAATGTCGGAGCAAATAGATCAATATAAAGAAGATACTGTTCAAGGACAAACGAGGATGGAACGTCGTAAAAATAGGTATAATGCATAATAAATTTCAGTAAACCTTTAATGATTTATCGTTAAATTGATAAATTATTAAAGGTTTTTTATGTAATTAAATATAGATTGCCAATGAGAAATTCATAGCATATTCTAAAGTTGAGGACTTAAATAAAATAATGGGAGGACAAAATGCTTATTATTGCATATATTTCTGTCTGTATATTATTTTCAGTTAGTTTTTTACATATTTATTGGGCTTTCGGGGGTAAGTGGGCGACAAATAGTGTCATTCCAACTAAAGCTGGAGAAAAGGCGTTTACACCAGGTGTAGGAATGACATTGTTCATTGCGTTATTATTAAGTATGGCAGCAATGATTTTATTACAACAAACAAATATTATTCATTTCAAAGTTCCCAATATTTTTATTCAAATGGGATCCTGGGTTTGTATGGTTGTTTTTTTCATAAGAGTAATTGGTGAGTTTCATTATTTTGGTATCTTTAAACGAAAAAAAGGTACGCAGTTTGCTAGAATGGATACTGTTTTATATATACCACTTTGTGCATTTTTATCATTATCCTTTTTATTATCAATTATAAAGTGAACTTAGGAAAGATAATCATGTAATGTATTTAGTAAATAAAGATGCGGATATTAAATAAGAGGTTTCTGTGCAATCAGAAACCTCTTATTTTTTGTGATTGTAAACATTCTATTATCTTATTTATTTAATTAAGATAATAGAATGTTTATATTTGAAAGAAATGAATTGGGATTTAGTTATTACTACTATGAATGATGCATTTTCTTCATTTTTTTGGTCCCTAAAATACAACTAATAATTGCGAGTAATGCATTTGAAGAAATAAAGTTTACGGTCCAATAAATTCCTGTTCCAGCGATTATATCGATAATTATAAATCTTTTAATTGCCGAACTTTTGACTACATGAAAAACAAATTGATTGTTATTGTTATCCAATGTTATCACATCCCTTATCTAATATATGACAAGGCATGCTTGTTCTAGTCTCCATGATAGATAATACACAAAAAGAGTAATTAGCAGAAGCATATAAAGTAGTTATATATAAAGGATAACTTATTGGAAGTTAAATTCTTAAATTAAGTGAAAAAAATAAAAATCATAATTTATCCTGCGTTATTGATGGAATATTATGTTTTACTTAAGAGGTTATGCGGAAAGTTTGAAGTAGAATTCTTTCATTAAAAGTACGATTCCCAGCAGAAACAAGACTTCAATTGAGAACCAAAACATACTTTTTTGAGGTTTTTTAAACTCCATAATAATTGATGAAAATAAAAAAATTGCAATCAGTATGATGATTAAGAGTCGGATTATATCAACCATTCATAAAACTCCTATTATTTAATCAATACTATTATATAATCTTTTCCAAAGATATAGAATGCTAGAAACATTTTATTATAATTTCAATAAATAGAACAGACGGTGTATAGTATCTGTTTTTCTGCAAATTAATTCAAACGTGTAGTGGAAAGTAATAAAAGTGATAAATCCACGTTTTAATAAAAGGATGTAAGCGTATTCTTAGCGAATTATAGATAATTAAGAGAGGCGGTGACACTATGAAATATGTAAAAGTTAGCATGAATGGTGGAAGTGAGCACAAGTTCTTAATGACTTTAGAACGATTTGAAGAGCTTATTACTACAGAGAATGGATTATTAGAAAATAAATTAGTTTGTATTGAAAATGTAATGATTAACCCTACTAATATATCTTCCGTAGTTGAAAAAATTGGTGTACCTGCTAAATTTATGGAAGTTTAAAGGTAAGTAGATAAAAAACATCCATGGGGATGTTTTTTGTTTATAAATAAAGTAATTGTACAATGAATATATGAGCAGATTTTAATAGTAATCATGTAGGCTATCAAGAATGAATGGATATAGAAAGGTCTTTTCTAGCGATCCAATGTGTATGTATCTCTTTGGCATCTAGATATTGTGCTTTTTCATGCACAATGTAATACGTACAAGCATATAGTATGTAATAGGACAAGATCTTCGTGTCCTACTAAATACTCAGAAAAAACCTCTAATCACAATAGAGCATCCAATAGCAGGGTGCTCTTATTTTTTATGAAAAATGTAGCTTCATAAAGGTTTCGTTACAATTATAGTTTTCATTAACTTTTGATTTTAAACTTATCTTTAACGTTAATAAATATTATGGTTAATATAATAGCAATAATTAAATTAGACAAATAGAAGTCTTGGTGAATCAGTAGTTCGAAGATGACATCGAATGTATACAATAAAGCGACAGCAGGTAATATACAAATAAATATAAATCTCCAATTTTTTAAATAATTTTTATAATTAGTAAGTACTTTCTCCATTCATATTGCTCCTATATTTTTTATTTTCTATATAATTATACATTTAAATAAAAAGATTTACAAAGTATTTAAAAAATATTTAGCAACTAATGTGATTTTGGGAGATAGTTAAGGAGGAAGCAAAAAATATTATAGATCTATAGATTGAGAGAAATATAGAGAAAGCTTTTGTTAAAAACTTAGATGGTAGCAGCAATCTGTGTAATAAACGATTTGATTTTAAAAAGGCTTTTAAACATCTAGACTAAAATGATACACTATAATCTACGTTATTTTAGAAATGAATAGAGGGATTTATATGATAGATAAAATTAAAAATGTTGTTGAGGATATGTATGAAGATGAAGCAAAACATTTACTTCAAAGTATTCTCATACAGTTAGATGTATTAGACGGGAATTATAGCGAAGATATGCTAAAAAATTTAACGAATATCCCTAAGCAATTGACGAGTCATACAACTCAGGAAAAGAATTTAGAAGAAAGTACACACATTCATATTGCCTTTGATGATTCAACAGCTGGATGTTTAAAATATATGTTGAAACAAGAAGGATTACACGAGGAGAATGTTGTTTCATACTCTGAATTCTTTTCAATTGGTCCCATACATCAATTACATACGAATGAAGGTCAATTAGCAAGATCACAGTGGTTATTAAATAACTTAACTTCTTATGATTGTTATTTTGAAGAAGAGTATTTACCAAGATTTAAGGAGACTTTAGAAGAGCTACATTCAATTCCGAATGAAACACCGATTACCATTTGGAAGGCGGATAATGCCCATGAGCATGTAGGACTTTGTTTTGCACTTGCGCAATTAAAAAATAAGAAAAATATTCGTGTTATAAATACTTCTGAAGCGAGTAGAGAAATATTAAAACAAGATTATGATATTCGTGGAACTGGAGAATTATCTCCTGAAATTTTAGCTCTTTTCCAAAAAAGTTTTGTGGAATTTCCGTATTTAACTGAAGAGAAGCGGATGAAGTTTGCACATGAGTGGGATAGATTATCGCAAAGCATGGAGTTTTTAAGAGTTTGGAAAGACGATGAAGTGCATTCTGTACAAGAAGGTTATTTTGATCAATTCATTATTGAGTGTGCAAAAAATGTAGGAGCAGATAAAGAATTTCATAAAGCTCCGAGAGTAATAGGTGAAGCACTTGGTCTTGCGGATCAATTGGTTGGGGATACGTTTTTGGAATATCGCTTGAAAGAATTAATTAAGCAAGAAGTATTTGAATATGAAGGTTCATTAGATCAAATGCGTTTTTATAGTGTGAAGTTAAAAAAATAATAAATATATCCAGTGTATGAAAAAGTTCGTATTTTTAAAATGCGAACTTTTTTCAATTGAATTTAGGCTATACATAAGCTTCCTATAGTTAACGAATTACATATGAATGTTAAAGGAAATGAAAAGAAGGTGATTTGTTAATATGTATAACCAACAAAACTATCCATATGATCAAGGGATGTATTATAATCCACAAAACTACGGTTATGAATCTGCAAATGAAGTGAGAGATATTGAACAAGAAGATTACAGGCCAGATGATGCGGAAGATGCTCCAACGTCACCACCACCGTCACAAGCTCCGTCGTTACCGTCCACATTTGCTTCTCCAGCACAAGCAGGTAATATGAAATCATGGATGTGTAACTGTCTAGGAAGATGGGGCTATTTACGTTTACATCGACCTGGTCCTTTCGGAAGAGATTTATGGTTCTTTCCAACTGAGGTAAGAAGAAATGGGGTTTCAGGTTATACTTGGCAAGGTGGTCGCCGTCGTAAAGTAAGTTACCGATATCAACAAATTAGTAACTTTATGTGCTTCGCATAAAGAAAAGTGAGCGAGTAGAATACTTTTACTCGCTCACTTTTTTATTTTTCAATATACGAAGTAAGATTTTAATTAAAAATTTACAATTTTCACGTTTTTATTAAAGTATAATGCATATGTTGGTTGATTTTCAAAAACAAGTGAGAGTGAGGGAATGCAATGTCAATGAAAAACAAAGTGGGCCTAAGAATAGAGGATGGCATTAATTTAGCTTCAGCTCAGTTTAAAAAAGATGCGTATGAAATTTATAAAGAATCGAGAAAAGTCCAGCCTATATTATTTGTAAATCAAATTGAAATCGGTAAAGAATGGCTCATTACAAGATATGAAGATGCTCTGCCGCTTTTAAAAGATAATCGCTTAAAAAAAGATCAGGCAAATGTGTTTCCTCAAGATACAAAGAACATGTATCTTTCCGTTGACAATAGTGATCATTTAACAACGCACATGTTAAATTCAGACCCACCTAACCACAGTCGTTTACGATCTTTAGTTCAAAAAGCTTTTACACCGAAGATGATTTCACAATTAGACGGAAGAATTCAGAGAATAGCGGATGATTTAATAAGTGAAATAGAGCGGAAAGGTACATTAAATCTTGTGGATGATTATTCATTCCCATTACCGATTATTGTAATAAGTGAGATGCTTGGCATTCCAAAAGAGGATCAAGCGAAATTTAGAATTTGGTCTCATGCTGTCATTGCATCGCCAGAAACACCTGAAGAAATAAAAGAAACCGAAAAACAACTATCTGAGTTTATTACATATCTTCAATTTATAGTTGATGTAAAACGAAAAAATCCAAAAGAAGATTTGGTTAGTGCGTTAATACTTGCAGAAAATGAAGGGCAGAAACTTAGTGCTCGAGAGCTATATTCAATGATCATGTTATTAATTGTAGCCGGACACGAGACAACAGTGAATTTAATAACAAATACGGTATTAGCACTTCTTGAAAATCCGAAGCAATTACAGTTATTAAAAGATAATCCAAAATTAATTGATTCAGCTATTGAGGAAGGATTGCGTTATTATTCTCCAGTTGAGGTGACAACTGCAAGATGGGCGGCTGAGCCGTTTCAAATTCATGACCAAACAATCCAAAAAGGAGATATGGTTATTATCGCATTAGCTTCCGCAAACCGTGATGAAACAGTATTTGAAAACCCAGAAGTATTTGATATTATGCGTGAGAATAACCGTCACATTGCTTTCGGACATGGTAGTCATTTCTGTTTAGGAGCTCCACTTGCTAGGCTAGAAGCAAAGATTGCTATTACTACTCTGTTTAAAAGAATGCCTGAACTACAAATAAAGGGCGATCGTGAAGATATTAAATGGCAAGGAAATTATTTAATGCGTTCTTTAGAGGAATTGCCTTTGACTTTCTAGAATAGTTAAAATGAGACATGCATACATTGAAAATGTTTTACATAGAGTATGTATGTGTTATTTAAATTCGAAACGGAAGGGTGAAAACATCCCAATGATCAACTAATTCTATTTTTAAGAGATCTTCGTTAAAAAACGAAATATTCTTCTGAATAGGATTAGTATGTACATGTATAGAAAAGGGATGTGTTTCGCACTGCGAAAAATATAGTCTTTTCATATGATTTGTGCTGCCTCCTGTTCAGAACATGAAATAGGAGGCTTTTTTATGTCGACGACTATAGAACCGAAACAAAATCATGGGGTATCACAAGTATTGAAAAATCGATTTGTACAGGGAATTCTTGCATCAGCATTATTTTTACAAATAGGAATATGGGTTCGAAACTTTGCGGTATTATTGTATGTTATGGAAATGACGAAAGGTGATGCTTTCGCTATATCAATGATTTCAGTTGCTGAATTCGCCCCGATTTTTATATTCTCATTCATTGGTGGAACTTTTGCTGATAGGTGGAAGCCGAAGAGGACAATGATATGGTGTGAAACGTTAAGTTCTATTTCAGTATTCGCTGTATTAATTACACTTATGTTTGGAACGTGGAAAATTGTGTTTTTTGTGACGCTAATCTCTGCAATCCTTTCGCAGTTTTCTCAACCATCTGGAATGAAGTTGTTTAAACAACACTTATCGACGGAACAAATTCAATTAGCAATGTCGATATATCAAACGATTTTTGCGATATTTATGGTGTTAGGACCAATTCTCGGAACATTTATTTTTCATAGTTTTGGAATTTATATTTCAATCATTATAACAGGTATCGCGTTTTTACTTGCTGCAGGTGTATTGTTATTTCTTCCGAAAGATCTTGAAAACGAAGCAGAAAAGAAAGACATCACGCTGTTGCAGGAAATGAAGGATGGTATTAAATACGTCAAAAAGAAAAAAGCATTAACTTTACTTGGATTATGTTTTATGGCAGCAGGACTAGGAATAGGCTTAATTCAGCCACTAGGCATATTTATTGTAACTGAGCAGTTAGGGTTATCAAAAGAGAGTTTACAATGGTTACTAACAGTAAATGGCGCAGGGATGATTGTTGGCGGAGCTTTAGCGATGGTATTCGCAAAAAACGTTGCGCCGCAAAAAATGTTAATCGTAGGTATGCTTGGTCAGGCTATTGGAATTGGTATAATTGGTTACTCCACAAATTTATGGGTGACACTTACGGCACAACTTTTTAGTGGGTTAGCTCTACCGTGTATTCAAATAGGTATTAATACACTTATTATACAAAATAGCGATACGGATTTTATTGGTAGAGTAAATGGCATTTTAAGTCCACTGTTCACCGGTTCAATGGTAGTAACGATGAGTATTGCTGGTTCATTAAAGGAGATGTTTTCGTTAAGTATGATGTACGAGGGGACGGCTCTACTATTTGTTATTGGATTATTGTTTATTTTACCTATATACAATTTAAAGCCAGTAATAGCAGTAGAAAGTGAAATGAATGGTAAAGGAAGTGCTGTGCAACATGAATCCTAATCCAAACGTTAAATACCCAATTGAAGGAAATCAAAACGTTCATTTTATAAAAAATACAATAACGAAATCTAATATACTTGTTGGTGACTATTCTTATTATGATGCGAAACATGGGGAAACATTAGAAGATCGAGTATTATATCATTATGAATTTATTGGAGATCGTCTCTTCATTGGCAAGTTTTGCTGTATTGCATCTGGAGTTACCTTTATTATGAACGGAGCGAATCATCGAATGGATGGATTTTCAGCTTATCCGTTTAATATTTTTGGGAATGGATGGGAGAAGTTTACACCAGATTTGTCTGATTTACCGTATAAAGGAGATACAGTTATAGGAAATGACGTTTGGATTGGTATGGATACAACGATTATGCCCGGAATTAAAATAGGAGATGGTGCAATCATTGCAGCGAAATCTGTTGTGACTAAAGATGTGGCACCATATACAATTGTTGGTGGAAACCCTGCAAATAAAATAAAAGAGAGATTTTCAAATGAAATAATAGAAGAATTATTGCAAATTCAATGGTGGCATTTTGACATTGAAAAGATAACTGAAAATATCGATGCTATTGTACGAGGGCATATAGAAACATTAAGAAAGCTAAAAAGGTAATAAAAAATAGATGACAAAGAGTATCATACCTCCGAATTTTGTTAATGATAATAGAACAAGGAGGTGTGATACTATGGCACAAGACGTTTTATGTGAAGTAAACAATTGTAAATTTTGGGCTAACGGTAATAAATGTAGTGCAGATGCAATTTATGTAGTTAGTCATAAAGGGAAACAAGCATCTACAACGGAAGAAACAGATTGCAAAACTTTCGATCCAGAATTGTAAATTTTTGAGGGGTAGCCAAATCGTGGTTGCCCTTTTATTAATACTAGTATTGATAATAAATCTCATTTTCATTCATTATTTTTAACTTTTTCTGTTATTTTTTTATATTTTCTTCATAAGTGATGTAATCCAACGTAGTTCATGCTCAATACGTGATTTAGTAAATTCAACAACTTCTGTAATAAAAGGTGAGACAACGTCAAGGGATTGGATGGCTGTAAGTTGTTTTTGAAGCACGTTTTGGCGCGTAGTTAAAATTTCTATTCTAGCCTCGTAATCAAGTTTGTCGAAAAGCGCGATACGTACAAGGACCTCAGTGTTGTTTGTCGCAATCTTTTCGGGGAATTCTCTTAACATTTCATAAAAAATTTCTTTTCCTGTTTCTGTTATATTGTACATATTTCGGTTTGGTTTTCCGACTTGTTTCTGTACATTTTTCGTTATGGCTCCCATGTTTTCAAAACGCCGAAGAGTAGGGTAAAGCATGTTATGATTTAATTCAAAATTATTGCCTAACCGATTTTGAATATTTTTCTTTATTTCATAGCCATGTTTTGGCCCTGTTGTTAATTCTGCAAGTAATAAAATATCAACATACATAAAAAAGCCTCCTCATATATTTCTCAAGTTTTCATTTGAAAAGTTTTGCTATGTATATGTTAAAATAACATATGTTAGTTTATACAACTTTGAATTACCTACCTATCACTTTTATTGTAAAAGAAAAGGGAGGAAAGAACTATGGATTCACCTGAAAATGTTATTTTAGTTCATGAAATTTCAAAGCTAAAAACAAAAGAAGAGCTGTGGAACCCGTATGGATGGTATCAATTTATGAGGGATAATCACCCAGTACATTATGATGAAGAGCAAGATGTTTGGAATGTTTTTTTATATGAGGACGTGAATCGTGTTTTATCAGACTATCGCTTATTTTCAAGTAGAAGGGAGCGGAGACAATTCGCAATCCCTCCTTTAGAAACTAGAATAAATATAAACTCTACAGATCCGCCAGAACACCGTAACGTACGTTCAATTGTTTCTAAAGCATTTACTCCAAGAAGTTTAGAACAGTGGAAACCTCGTATACAAGCTATTGCAGACGAACTTGTAAAAAATATAAAAAAGTATGATGAAGTTAATATTGTTAATCAATTTGCTGCACCTTTACCTGTTACCGTTATATCAGACCTATTGGGAGTACCTACTACAGACCGTAAACAAATTAAAGAATGGTCTGATATATTATTTATGCCGTATAGTAAAGAAAAGTTTAATGATCTGGATGCCGAGAAAGGGATTGCATTAAATGAATTTAAAGCATATCTTTTACCGATCGTTCAAGAAAAAAGATATCATTTAACCGATGATATTATTTCAGATTTAATACGAGCTGAATATGAAGGTGAAAGATTAACCGATGAAGAAATTGTAACTTTTTCATTAGGTTTATTAGCAGCTGGTAATGAAACGACTACAAATTTAATTATTAATAGTTTTTATTGCTTTTTAGTGGATTCACCTGGAATTTATCAAGAATTAAGAGAAGAACCTAAATTAGTTGCAAAAGCGATTGAGGAAGTATTACGCTATCGCTTTCCTGTTACATTAGCTCGGAGGATTACAGAGGATACAAACATATTTGGTCCTTTAATGAAAAAGGATCAAATGATTGTTGCATGGGTTAGTGCAGCAAATTTAGATGAGAACAAATTCTCACATGCTTCTAAGTATAATTTACACCGCATAGGAAATGAAAAACATTTAACCTTTGGTAAAGGTCCGCACTTTTGCTTAGGGGCACCGCTTGCACGTTTAGAAGCGGAGATTGCATTAAGTACCTTTATAAATGCTTTCGAAAAAATAGAGTTATCTCCATCTTTTAATTTAGAAAGATGTATATTGAAAAATGAGCAAACTTTAAAATATTTACCTATTCGCTTAAAAACTCAATAAAACGTTCAACAAGGTACATTGTATTGTACCTTGTTTTTTTATTTCTCAATTGTAAAATTTTAGTGTGTTTTATAGTATGGAGGTGTGTGAAAAAAGCGTAGAGGAGGATGCTTATGTTAACGTGCAATGGGAGTAAAACGTTTCAAACATTTATTAAAGCTGTAACTGATTTAATAAATGGTGATTTATTAGAAGAAGAAATCGTGTGTAAAATTGAAACATTACTAGAAGAACTTTTAGAAAAGAAAACATGGCTTCCGTTAGATAAACAGAAGTCAAATTCGGCTCAATATGCACGACACTTACTGTATGAAGATCCATTAAAACGTTTTGAAGTATTAGCTCTCGTATGGAAAGATGGACAATCTACACCATTACATGATCATGATGGCACATGGGGAGTAGAAGGCGTTTTTTCAGGAAGGATAATGGTGCAGAACTTTGTTCAAACGAAGCAGCTTGGAAATTCACTTTCTTATTTAACACATACAGGAAATCTTTATTTGGGAGAAGGCGAAACAGATAAAGTAATTCCACCAGCTGATTGTCATATTCTAGAAATATCCGAAAATGAAAGCGCAATCACTATTCATATATACGGAAAGCGTTTAGAAAAGTTTAAAGTATATATCCCAACAGAGGAAAAAAATGTATATATGTGTGAGACAAAATATATTAGTTATAATTAAAAATAAAATCCAAAGCTTTTCTTTAAAAAGAACAGCTTTGGATTTTATTTTTAATTATTTCTTGACATGAAACGCTTTTCATAAATTATAAATAAGGAGTACTTCACGAGATTCGTATGAAAACGATACCTTTTATTTAATAAAAACTCGTGTATTTATAGAAAGTGGTGAAGAAATAATGAAATTAATCGCAATTGATCTAGATGGAACTCTTCTTTCAGGGAATAAAATGATTAGTAAAGAGAATGCAGAAGCAATTCGAAAATGTCAAGAAGCTGGCCATGTTGTAGCAATTTGTACAGGACGTTCTATTATGGATATTGAACGACTATTATTAGAAGTTGGTTTGGAATGTCCGATTATCGCAGAAAATGGTGCGCTTATATATAAAGATAAAAAAATGATGAAGAGATATCCAATTCAAAATATGCAGGCACTTGAGATTGTAGAATATCTTGAAGAGAATGGCTTGTATTATCAGCTCTATACTAATAAAGGTGTGTATGTACCCGATTATGGAGTAGAGAGTGTACGTAATGAAATCGAGTATGTGAAGAATGTAAAAGAAAATTTCGATTTGAAAGAGTTAGAAACGATTGCTGCATTATACCTTGAGCATACAGCATTTCATAGCACAGAAAGTTGTAAACCAATTGTAGAAATGGATATACATGTGCATAAACTTTTACCGTTTTCTTATGACATAGGGAAATTAAAAAAATTAAAAGAAACGTTTCTGCATAATACGGATTTAGCTATTACATCTTCCTATTGGCATAATTTAGAGATTAACCATCGAGATGCTCAAAAAGGAAATGGATTATATACTTTAGCAGAACATCTTAATATTCCAGTTGAAAACACTGTAGCAATAGGCGATGGCTTAAACGATGTTTCTATGATGGAGAAAGCAAATATATCAATTGCAATGGGAAATGCAGTTGAAGAAATAAAAGCGATGTGTAAATACGAAACGTTAACAAATGAAGAACATGGTGTCGCACATGCTTTATATAAATATGTAATGTAATAAAAGGAAAAAAAGAATCCAAAAAGATTCTTTTTTTCTTTTTATTAGGGGTAAGGTATTCTATGAGATTCATAGAAGCCTTATTACACCTCATTATATAGAATATATTGGAATAAATGTTTATATTTTTCATGAAAGTTGTGAATTTTTTGTGAATTTTATGATTATTATATTTTTATCCCGCATTAACGGGCAGTAAGACCCCTCACCTCAAAATTCAGCGGAAGCAAAGAAGTTAGGTGGGGAATCAACTGCCCGTAAAAGCCCGATTGGTTCAACTAATAATCAGTGGGGGATGAACAAAACCCCCACTGATTAAAGTTTCACTTTATACTTCTACTAGTAGCGCATAACATTCCCATATTATTTTCTGTTTTTAATTGAAAAATAGAATTTGTTTGAATAATTATTCTACAGCTATATACCTAGGAGCACTTTCTTCGTATAATGAAGAAGTATGAATTTTGAATTTGTATAAATTTTACATATCGAGGTGAAAAAGGAATGAATGCGCGGCTAATGGAACTTATTGATGTGAGTACAATAGAAACCATGGCAGAACAATTTTATAAATTAACCAACATATCACATCAACTTCTTGATGCTGAAAACGAATGTATATTTTCATTTGGAATTAATGAAATGAAAGTATGTAAACTTCCAAAAATTGAAATCCCCCTTTTCTTATACAATCAATATTTAGGATCTTTTGTTGTATGGTCCAAACGAAGCGAAATTTTCAATTGCCAAAAATATTTTGAAATGCTTTCTAACCTTATTATAACTGGGGTGAAAAAAGAAGTTCAAAGTAAAAATATATCGTTACTTTCTCGAAAAGAGGAAGAACTACATACGATCTTACAAAACATGCCTGTTATGGTTGATGCGCTTGACTATAATGGAGATTTTGTTTTGTGGAATCGAGAATGCGAGATTGTAACAGGTTATACTGCTGAAGAAATAATTGGGAATCCAAACGCTCTTCAATTACTGTATCCTGACCATAATTATCGCCATCAAATACAAAATAAATTTTTGACTTGTGGAAAAAATTTTAGAGATTGGGAAATGAGTTTAACATGTAAAAATGGAGAAATTAAAACGATAATGTGGTCCAATATATCAGAGCAATTTCCTGTAACAGGATTTAGTTACTGGGCTGTTGGGGTAGATATTACACATTTAAAAGCAATAGAAGAGCAATTAAAACAACAAACCTCTGAATTAGAATTAATTTTCAAAGCTTTACCAGATTTATGTTTTTTAACAGAAGATGATGGGACAATTATAGATTATAAAGCAGGATTCCCTACAAAATTTTACGTGCCCGCAGAAGCTTTTATGGGAAAAAAGTTTTACGAAATATTACCGTCTCCAGTAGCGCAGCAATTTCAAGAAGCAATTCGCCAATTGAAAGATGAAGGAAAGAATGTAATTGTAGAATATCCTCTAACAATTAATGGAAGTATTGATTTCTTTGAAGCTAGATGTTTACCATTATTACATGATAAAATTATGATCATTGTCCGCGATATTACAGAGCGGAAAAAGGCAGAAGAATTGCTAAATAAATCAGATACACTTGCGGCAATTGGTCAATTAGCAGCCGGTGTAGCTCATGAAGTGAGAAACCCATTAACTGTAATTAAAGGATTTATACAGTTATTCCAAATTAATAAAGAGGATCAAGAGAAATATTTTGACCTTATGCTTTCCGAAATAGAAAGAATAGAAGCAATTCTCCAAGAGTTTTTGTCGATTGCTAAAACTGATGAAATAAATACAGAAAAGAAAAATATTTATCAAATTTTTAAAAATGTCGTATCACTAATTAATACAAAAGCAATCATGACAAATATTCAAGTTGAACTATTTACAGATTCCGAAGAGATAATCATTGAATGCTCAGAAAATCAATTGAAACAAGTTTTTATTAATATTTTGCAAAATTCAATTGAAGCAATGCTAAATGGTGGGAAAATTTCAATTCATATAAAAGAAATACATAAAAATGGTGTCATTATTAGTGTAATAGATGAAGGAATAGGAATACCTGAAGAAAGAATTAAAAGATTAGGTGAACCTTTTTATAGTACGAAAGAAAAAGGTACCGGTATTGGATTGATGTTAAGTTATAAAATTATTGAAAGTCATCAAGGAACAATAAGTATAATGAGTGAGGTTGGTGTCGGGACAACTGTAACGATTTACTTGCCAAAAATGCAGAGTAAACAATCTCTATCAAATTGTGATGATAGATGTATTTCAATACGTTCTAATATTAAATCTTAAAATACTTAATACCCAATAACAAAGCTAAGCTTTTGTTATTGGGTATTTTTATATTTAATTTAGTAAACTTTACCTTTTCTTTATGTTTGTTTTAATTTCTATTAAGTTTTGAACGTTATATTTATATGCGTACAAAGTAATGTGTGGAAATTGTACATTACTTTTAATATAGAAAGCGTAAAAGTATTAAAAATGTTGTAAGGAGGAGATTATGACGAGGTGAAAAAGAAAGAGAAAAAGAGTGGTAGAGCAATACCGATGCGCTTAAATATTTTATTCTTTTGTGTATTTTTATTATTTTCTGCCATGATTATACAGTTAGGTAAAGTACAAATTGTCGATGGAGAGACATATAAAAATGAAGTAGAGAAGAGAGAAAATGCAACTGTGAGTCTTTCTGTTCCGCGTGGGAAAATATTTGATCGAGAAGGGAATCCAGTTGTTGATAATAAGTCTTTACGCACGATTACGTATACAAAGATGAAAGGTGTAAAATCAGAAGATATACTAAAAACTGCAAGACAACTTGAGGAAATAATTGAAATGCCGCAAGAAGATATTGACAAGTTAACTGAGACGGATAAGAAAGATTTTTGGATGCAATTAAATCCAAAACTTGCACAAAATTTAATATCAAAAAAAGAAATAGACAAGTTTAGGGAAAAAGATATTACGGGTAAAGACCTAGATAAGAAAATAGAAGATTTAAGAAGAAAGCGTGTTACAGATAAAAATCTTCAAGAGTTAACAATTCAAGATATAAAAGTGTTAGCTATTAAAAGTAAAATGACTGCAGGTTACCAAATGGCTCCTCAAATTATTAAAAAAGATGTGAGTGAAAAGGAATATGCAAAAGTTAGTGAAAATTTAGGGAATCTTTCAGGGGTAGACGCATCGGTTGATTGGGAGAGACACTATGTAAATGATGGCTTATTTCGTTCAGTCCTTGGAAACGTTTCGAATGCTGATGAAGGATTGCCACGTGAACGATTAGATTATTATTTAGTGCGTGATTATAGCCGAAATGACAGGATAGGGAAAAGTTACATTGAGCAGCAATACGAGGATGTGCTTCACGGCTCGAAAAAAGAAGTGAGAAGTATAGCTGATAAGCAAGGAAATACAATGAGAATGGAAACAGTTTCTGAGGGGAAAAGTGGGAAAAATTTAACGTTAACAATTGATATGGAATTACAGAAAAAAGTTGAAGAGAGCATAGAAAAAATATTAAAGGCATATAAAGGTTCAGAATCAATGTTAGACCGTGCTTTCGTTGTAATGATGAATCCGAAAAACGGCCAAGTATTATCAATGGCTGGGAAAAAGCTTATAGAAAAAGATGGAAAAACGGAAGTAGAAGATTATGCTTTAGGTACGATGACAAGTTCATATGAGCTTGGATCAACTGTTAAAGGTGCAACAGTATTAACAGGATTTGAAACGAAAGCTATAACACCAGGTACATATTTTTATGATGCACCAATGAAGTTTAAAGGAACTAAGGAAAAAAAGTCTTGGAAAGAGTTCGGAAATATTGATGATCTAAGGGCGTTACAAGTTTCTTCAAACGTTTATATGTTTAATACAGCATTGAAAATTGCAGGAGTAGATTATGTGAAAAATAGTTCGTTAAATATTAAACAGGAATATTTTGATAAAATGAGGTATTATTTCAGGCAATTTGGATTAGGTGTTCCAACTGGTATTGATTTACCGAACGAAACAGCTGGACAAATTGGTAAAAAAGATAATCAACCTGGTTTCTTACTAGACTACTCGATTGGACAGTATGATACGTATACACCACTTCAGCTTGTACAGTATATTTCGACTATCGCAAACGGCGGTTATCGAATGAAACCACAAATTGTTCAAGAGATTAGAGAACAAACCGCTCAAAAGGATGAAATCGGTAAAGTGATGCATGCAATAGAACCTGTTGTTTTAAATAGAATTGATATGAAAGAAGAATATATCAATCAAGTAAAAGAAGGGTTTAGAAGAGTATTCCAAGAAGGAGATGGAACGGGAGTAAGGGCGTTCCAAAAAGCACCGTATAAACCAGCTGGCAAAACAGGAACTGCACAGACTGTATACGGTGGAGAAAGTGATATTGGGAGAAATGAGAAAGGCGATCGTATAGAATGTTATAATTTAACATTAGCAGGATACGCACCATATGATGATCCAGAAGTAGCATTTTCCGTTGTAGTACCATGGGTTAAAAATGATAAGTCTGGTATTAACTCTGATATTGGAAAAGAAGTTTTAGATGCTTATTTTGATTTGAAAAATATGCGATTAACTGGCGAAGCACTAAAAATAGATGACTCTAAAGAGAATTAAAATATACGAAACGTCTCTAGCATTTATATGAACTAGAGACGTTTTTACATACGAATAGATTAGAAATGAGGTATATATGAAGCAATTGATTCTAAAAGATTGGAGAAAAATATGTAGCTATATTTTAATTATAATAGGAATTATTAGTATTAATAAGTCATTTTTATTTTGTATGGTAGAAGGAATTTCGATGCAACCTACTTTGAATGAAAATAATCGCATACTAGTTAATAAGGCTAGTATCTATTTTTCTTCTTTTCATCATGGTGATATTGTAATAATAAAAAAAGAAGACGAGCCTACATACTACGTGAAACGAATTATTGGATTACCAGGGGATAACGTACAAGTAAGAAACGATGTGGTATATATTAACGGTAAAAAGCGAGATGAGTTGTATATACAGTTAGATATGTCACAAGTATCAAATCGTTTTTCAAACTTTAGAGAAATGAAAGTTCCCTCGCATAAATTATTTGTATTAGGGGATAATCGTAATCATAGTATGGATAGTAGGAATACACTTGGACTGATCGATGAGTCACATGTAATAGGTAAAGTAAAAATGGTATATTATCCATTTGATCAAATAAAATGGTTAAAATAATTCTATTAATTATTCACGTTTTATAAAATAATTCATATATTGATAGCATAGGACAAGCAGAAAAGCTTATCCTAACCTCACAGAACACTCCTTATCACAGTTAGGCATCTACTTATGTAGATGCCTTTTCCAATGACTAAAAATTATTTATCAACCTAAAGTAGCAAGCGTATTGGGACTATTAGGGGAAGATTTCTTGTAATAATAACAGTACGATTAATAAGAACATTGAATTGTAAGGAGTGAGAAATACGTGTTGAATATTTTAATAGTTAATTTTCCTGCAGAGGGACATGTAAATCCTACATTAAGTTTAGTAAAGGCCTTTACTGAAAGAGGAGATAACGTACACTATATTACAACGGAAAACTTTAAGGAAAGGCTTGAAGTTTTGGGAGCTATTGTACATACTCATCCGGATTTATTAAAGGAAATTTCTATTGATAATGAAACTTCATATGGATTAAAATCTTTCTTTCATGTACATGTTCAAACTTCTTTATATATATTAGAAATTACGAAAGAATTATGTAAAAGCATAAATTTTGATTTCGTAGTTTATGATATATTTGGTGCTGGAGAGTTAGTAAAGGAATATTTACAAGTTCCAGGTATAGTTTCCTCTCCTATATTTTTAATTCCACCAGAAGTATTGGAAACCTTGCCTTTTCATCCAAATGCAGAAAAACAATTCCAACCCGATGAACTCTCTAAAAAGTTACTGTATCAAATGGAACATGAATTTGGAGTAAAGCCCAAAAATAATCTTCAATTTATGCAAAATAAGGGAGACATTAGTCTCGTGTATACAAGTCGTTATTTTCAACCTAATAGCGATTCGTTCGGAGAAAACAATGTTTTTATTGGGCCGAGTATGATAAAGCGCAAAACAAATATAAAGTTTCCACTTGAATTGCTTTCAAAAAAGAAAGTTATTTATATTTCAATGGGAACACTTCTTGAAGGGCTCGAACCATTCTTTAATACTTGTATTGATGCTTTTTCAGATTTCGAAGGGATTGTAGTAATGGCGATCGGTGATAGAAATGATATGTCAAAAATTAAGCAAGCTCCAGACAATTTTATTATATCCCCTTACGTACCTCAATCAGAAATATTAAGTGAATCAAATGTTTTTATTACACATGGTGGAATGAATAGTGTACACGATGCAATTCATTACAATGTCCCATTTGTGATAATACCGCATGATAAAGATCAACCTATGATAGCGCAAAGATTAACTGAACTTGAGGCAGCACATAGATTATTGAAAGAGCATGTTAATGTGCAAACTTTAAAAGAGGCGGTAACAGACGTTCTTTCAAATGAAAAGTATAAACATGGCATTCGAAAACTGAATGAAAGTTTTTTAGAGTGTGGTGGTTCCAAAAGAGCCATTGCAGTTATTGATGCTCTTTTAAATAAATAGTTCGGACAATATACAAGCATAGAGGCTCTACCTCTATGCTTGCATATTATTATCCAGCAAATTGTACAGCAGTATTTGCATGTAAAAAAGCAGTATCAAAAACAGGAACAGTAAGGTCATTTGGGGAAATAAGTAATGGTATTTCAGTACAGCCTAGTAATATACCTTCCGCACCGTTTTGAATTAATGAATTGGTAATTTGTATTAGTTTCTCTCTTGAAGTTTCTGAAATAATGCCTCTACTTAATTCGTTTAATATGACGTGATGGATAAAAGTTCTTTCTTCGTCATTTGGGATAATTGTCTCAATGTTATATTTTGCTAGTCGTGATGTATAAAAATCTTGTTCCATCGTTTGTTTCGTTCCTAATAGTCCGATACGTTTTATATTCTGTTCTACCATTTCTTTAGCACTTACATCACCGATATGAAGAAGTGGAATTGATATTGCTTGTTCTACTTCCTCAGCAAATAAATGGACTGTATTTGAACACATTAATAAACATTCCGCCCCGGACTTTTCAACCTTTTTAGCAACTGTGACTAATTCGTTTTTTACTTCTTCATATTGATGGTTTTGTAATAAAGTAGTTACTTCTCCAAAATCCATACTATATAAAACGAGCTTCGCATTTTGATCGTATTGAGAGAGTGTTAGCGTATTAATATGTTTATAGTATAGTGATGTAGATTCCCAGCTTAACCCACCAATTAAACCAATTACTTTCATCATACATTTCCCCCTGTAACAATTTTGAATCCATTATTTCATAATTCCGATAAGAATACAATGATTTAAATACACTATTTAATAAAAAATAAAAATAATTAGAAAAGTGTTGAAATTTATCTTTCTTAGTGCCATAATACGAATTACAAATTAATACTTATCCAGAGAGGTGGAGGGAACGGCCCTAAGAAACCTCAGCAACCCCTATGTGCATTCATAGGAAGGTGCTAATTCCGCAGAGGACACGATGTGTTTTTTGAAAGATAAGAGGATTCTTGCACGTGAAAGAAAATGACCTCTTATGTAAGAGGTCATTTTTTGTTGTATAGAAAGGGAGTGTCGATGCATAATTCATTATTAAAATAAATATAGAGTAATGAAAGCTGACTAATTTGAGAGGAGAATTGAAATGAACAAATTATCAACAAAGTTAGTAGTAGCAATCGGAATCGGAGCAGCTTTATATGGGATATTAGGACTTTGGGGATTTACTATTGCACCAAATACATTTATTAAACCTGGATTAGCTATATTAACCATTTTTGGAGCGTTATTTGGTCCAGTAGCAGGACTGTTAATAGGACTTATCGGTCATACCGTAACAGATACGATCTCTGGCGGGGGAATTTGGTGGGGCTGGGTTCTGAGCTCAGGAATTATTGGTTTTGCGATGGGGCTCATTCAAAAAAGAGGTGGGTTTAATGTGAAAAATGGGTCGTTTAGTAAGGGAGATATTTCTTATTTAGCAATTACTGGTTTAGTAGGTATTGTCATTGCTATTATATTTGCTGGGGTATTCGATATTATCGTGATGGGGGAACCGTTTGACAAAATTGTTATACAAGTATTAGGGGCAACCATTGCTGATGTTATTGTTTTCTTAGTTCTTGGATTACCGATTACAATTGGCCTAGCAAAATCGAATAAAAAACATACACATTTAAAAATTGAAAAGTAGGGATGTTAACATGCAACCAATTATTTCGTTTGAAGAATTCAGCTTTCAATATGAGCATGCAGCGCAGCCTACTTTGAAAGATATTACATTTCATATCAACCCTGGTGAAAAAGTACTAATTGCTGGACGAAGCGGTTCTGGGAAGTCGACATTAGCTCATTGTATTAATGGGCTAATCCCATTTTCGTATGAAGGGATTAGTACTGGTAACGTATTAATTGCTGGTAAAGACCCGAGGAAAGGCAGTATTTTTGAACAGAGTAAGCATGTAGGCACAATATTACAAGATCAAGATGCTCAGTTTATTGGCATTACAGTAGAAGAAGATGTCGCTTTTTATTTAGAAAATGAATGTGTAAATCAAGATGATATGAAAAAGAGTGTTGCAGACTCATTAACAAAGGTAAAGATGCATACTTTTCGTAAACAAAGTCCGCATGAATTATCAGGAGGACAAAAACAAACGGTTTCTCTTGCAGGTCTCTTAACAACAAATGCGGATATATTATTGTTCGATGAACCTTTAGCAAACTTAGATCCGCTAAGCGCCATACATACGATAGAACTTATGAAAGATATACATGCACAAACTAATAAAACAATTGTAATTATTGAACATCGAATAGAAGAAATATTAAAATTGGATTTAGATAAAATGATTTTAATTGATGAAGGTAAAGTCATTACGGTAGGGACTCCGGAAGAAATATTAGCATCAAATATATTGCCTCGTATTGGCTTAAGGGAGCCGATTTATATTGAAGCATTAAAGAGATTACATTTTGATAGTAATAATGCCGTAATATATCCACTGGAAAAAATTCAAAAGGAAAAAATTAGTGGCGTTTTAAAAGAATGGATGCAGAAGCAAGTTTTTTTTAAAGATGCTACTAAAAATAAAGAATTATTAAGAGTAGAGAATTTATCATTTTCCTATCCTAATAGACAAAGAGTATTGGAAAATATAAATTTTTCGATAAGTAAAGGAGAACTTATCGCTCTTTTAGGACACAATGGAGCTGGAAAATCAACATTAGCTCACAGTCTTATTGGTATAAATAAAACAAGTAATGCAGGGATTTTATTAGATGGAGAAAATATTAGTTCTTGGTCTATTCGTAAGCGTGGGGAGATGATCTCTTATGTGATGCAAAATCCAAATCATATGATTACACAACCTACTGTTTTAGAAGAGGTTTCATTCACATTAAAATTAAAAAAGTTTTCTAAGGAAGAAGTTAACTATAGAGCTGAAGAATCATTAAAAATCTGTGGTTTATATCCATTTCGTAATTGGCCAATTCAGGCATTAAGCTATGGGCAGAAAAAGAGATTAACTATCGCATCTGTATTAACAACAAATCCTAAACTTATCATATTAGATGAACCGACGGCTGGACAAGATTATTATCATTATAAACAGTTTATGTCATTTATTAGAAACCTGGCTAAAAAGGGAATATCCTTTATTTTCATAACACACGATATGAATCTAGCATTAGAATATGCAGACCGAGCGGTAGTTCTACATGAGGGAGAAATCATTGCGGATAATACTGCAACTACTGTATTAGGACATAAAGAAACGTTACAAAGAGCCAATCTAAGAGAGAGTTCTTTATTCGAGCTTGTTACATTTAGTGAAATTTCATGTCCAGAAAAGTTTATGGAACTTTATTGCGATGTTAGTAGGAGGGAGGAAAATGCATAATACGTATTTTCGTCGTATGGATGGGGCTGTGAAATTAGTTTTGTTTATATTTTGTATGACGCTTACTTTTATGTTTTTTGATTTTCGCATATTACTAATTTTATTTATGTTTGGATGTATCGGACTCTTACTTGCTAAAATTCCACTTCGTAAAATTATACTTATTTTTACTGTTATATTTACATTTAGTTTATTAAACACTGTTATGATTTTATTAATTACACCGACTCATGGATCTGAATTAACTGGATCGTATACTTCGTTTTTACATATTGGTTATGCAACAATTACATATGAAACATTATTTTATGCAGTTACACTTTCATTAAAATATTTTACGTTGTTACCATTTACACTTATCTTTATTTACACGACAGATCCAAGTGAATTTGTAAGTGGCTTAAGTAAACTTGGTATTCATTATAAGATTACATATGCAATAAATATTGCACTACGTTATATACCTGATATTCAGTCCGAATATCAAATTATTAAACATGCGCAAGAAGCGAGAGGAGTAGCTTTTGAAAAAGGAGAAGCGAGCTTATGGATTCGTATGAAAAACCGTATTTTAATTTTCTGGCCGCTAATCATTCATTCTTTAGAAAGAATCGATACCGTTTCAAATGCAATGGATTTAAGAGGGTTTGGAAAGAAGGATAAACGTACGTGGTTCTATACAAGTAAAGCGGAAAGTGGTGATTTCATTGCTTTATTTACAGGTGTTTTTATTTTAATGGTTGCAGTATATTTAAAATTAAATGTATTTCAAAACTTTTGGTATCCATTTTAAAGCACTCGTAATCGAGTGCTTTTACTTATTTTTAAGTAGACATGCTCAAAAAAGGGATATATACATAATGTATAATACGAACCAGTTAAAATGATCAACTACCTATTAGTTTTCAAACCAAAAGGAGGAAAAAATATGAGTTACGGTGGTTCTTGTGGTTTTGGTGGAGGTTTCGCTTTATTAGTTGTGTTATTCATTTTATTAATAATTGTAGGATGCAGCTGTTGGGGCGGAGGGTACTAATTTTTAATTAGTCTTCACAAATGTAAACTTAAAAAACATAGAAGATACTTATGTATCGAGACAAAGAAAAAAGGAGTTATTATGCTCCTTTTTTCTTTGTTATATATTTTTATCTTTTGGGAATGTAATCGTTAAAGCCGTTCCTTTACTAACGGTACTTTGGATTTTTAAATTACCATGCATCGTTTCAATAATTTTAACAGCAACCATCGTACCTAAACCAGTACCTTTTGATTTTGTACTAAAATAAGGTTCGCCAAACCTGTTAATTTGCTCTTGTGACATTCCAATTCCGCTATCTTCAATTCGTATTATAACTTTATTATTGCTTATAGTGGAGGATATATTTAAGGTACCACCATTAGGCATTGCTTCAATACTATTTTTTATTAAGTTTAAAAAACATTGTTGAAAGTGCTGTTTATTACCAACAATGTTTGCCTTTGAGAAATCTTTTGTAATATGTATCGTATTCATATTACATAATGGCAATATCATATTAATAGCTCGATTTAACTCTTGGTCTATTGAAATATGATCTAGTTTTTCTGGTGCGGGTTTAGCAAACGTTAAATAGTCATCAATAATCTCTTGCGCACGATTTAATTCTTCAAGTATATGTTCAATGTATTCGTCCCTTGATTCAGGAGATAAATTTGGTGTTTTTAAAAGTTGTGTAAATCCCTTTACGACAGTTAAGGGATTTCTTACTTCGTGCGATATACTAGCAGCAAGTTGACTAACGATCTCCATCTTTTCCATTTTAATTAATTTTGAGCGCATAAATACTGCATCTTTTAAAACTTCATTAAAATAAACAATAAATAACATTAAAGTAGTCGGTAATAATATGAAATAAATAATATATAAATTATTTACTTCAAATTCTGATAATGTTAGTACAATCACAGTTGTAAACATTGCTAGGAAAAAAGTTAAAAACATAGCAAAAGCTACTTTAACCTTTCTATTGTATGTATTAAATTTTGTAGATGCGAATGCTGTTATGATGAACATTGTGCCATAAACAATAACTGTTAACATGTTAAATCCATAAAATAAAACTCTTGTAATTAATAAAATAGAAAACAATATAATGCCGACAGGGAATCCACCATAAAGTGTACCTATTATTACTGGGATTTGTCTTAAATCATGAATACAACTTTCATCCATATAGATAGGGTATCGCATACATAAAATAAGTGGGATACTCGTACAAAGAATAATAAGCAGTCTTTTATATTTCTTCAAATAGCGCCCGTTATCATATATAAAATAAAAAATAAATATACTACTTAAAATGTAAAGAAGATTATTTAATACATTTTGATTAATATAAACAAAGTCCATAATATTAGCCTCGTCATTCTGAATTTCCATTTCATATGTATTATACATGATAAAAGTATAAACTTTATATTTGTTTTAAAAATATAAGCTTATATCATTTTAGTACTAGCTACTTTTAACCATGCTTCATAAAATTCTTTTACTGATGTATACCGTTCTGCACGGTTTTCATTCACAGCACGAGAGGCAACCTCATATAATTCTTTACTTGCATCCCATTTTATAAAGGAACGATCTTTTTCACCACCTAAAAGTGCGAAAGCTACCGCGCCCATATTAAATACATTTGTTTTTTCATCAATTATAGCGTTTAACTCAAATTCTTCAGGAGACATAAAACGAGAGGAACCCCATAGTCTTCCCGTTTTATTTATGTATGGTTTTTTAGAGTATAAATCAATATCACAAATCTTCGTCTCATTTGTACTAAAATTATGTAAAATACTACCGTCATAAAAATCTATAGCTACATAGTTTTTCTGTTCTACATGAGTATGGAAAGAAAAAATCGCATTCAATGAATAAATTCGTTCCATAACAGTTAAATGTCTAAATTTATAAAATGGAGAGTTTGGATTTTTATATTTCTCAGGAGGTGGGAAACTCCAATGTGGGTGAAGCGATTCCCCATCAAACCAATCAAATATTAAAACATATCCATTTTGTACTGGAAAGTGTTCAATTAAAGTTATTAGTGATTCATGTTTTAATTCATCGTAAAGAGAAACCGATTTTATTAATGTTTCAATAGCGGCCTCTGGAGTTCCATTATATGCAATTGTTTGTGCCCCTGCATATTTAATAAATTTCTTATGACCATCCTTTTCTACACCAAAACATATATTACCCGAATCTTGTTGGTCAAAAACGGCAAATACAGTTCCTAATTTCAAAAGCCAATCAAAATTATGATGTTCTTTTAATTGTAATGTTACTTGATTCAACTGAATTTCAACTGGAATATCTTTCATAATGTACCTCGCATTTATTATAATAAAGTTGTATGTTTTAATATTCGACATATTTTGTGAAAATCCTATATTAATAACATGAAATTTTATAAATATAATGATAAAAGCTTTTTAGGAGGCAAATAAAATGGATCAAAAAATTATTATAAAATCCTATCAAAAAGACTGGCATGAAGAATACTTAAAGGAAAGATACAAATTTAATTCTTTATTAGGGGAAGAAATCGTTGCTATTGAACATATAGGAAGCACTGCCGTAGAAGGGTTAGGCGCTAAACCTCTTATTGATATGATGATTGGCGTAACGGATTTACAAATTACCGAAAAGTGGACTCATATCCTTTCGGAAATTGGATATGAGTATGTCCCAAAAGAAACACCAAGTTGGCGGTTTTTCAGAAAGGGGAAATGGAGAGCGGGTACTCATCATTTGCATGTTTATATTTATAATAGCGAGGAATGGAGAAATAATCTTTTGTTTCGAAACTTTCTAAAAAAACATGAATGGGCACGTAAAGAATATAGAGAACTAAAAGAGGGGCTTGCAGCTACATATCCTTTTGATCGTGTGTCGTATACAAATGCAAAAGCGCCATTTATTCAAAAAATATTAAAATTAGCTAAGAAAAATATATAGAAAATTCAAGTGTTCTTGGGAATTCTCATTTTATTTTAATCTTTCTCTCATGTTCTTTTCCTTTTTATTTGATAGAATGCTTCTCAAAGATTATAAAAAGGGAGGAGATTAAATAAAATGGAGAAGATACTTAGAAATAAATATTTCCATATGTATGTTAAAATAATTGGCATTATTATTATACTTTGCAGTGCAGCATTATTAGTGATAAATGTAATATACGGAAACGTATTAAATGCTAAATGGTTAAATAAGAAATTAGGTTCATTCGGTGAGTATGGTGCAATATTAGCTGCATCGTTATGGATTTTACGACAACTGTGGTTATTTTTTAAGAAGAAAAATACACTTGGGTTCAAATTGATTAAGGAGTTATATCTTTTCATAAAAAATTTTCATGTATTAATTGGATATGCTGTAATAGCTGTATCGATTACTCATGGCGTTTATTTTTTTATAAAAGGAAGTCGTCATATACTTATAATATATAGTGGTATATTTTCTCTATTAACTTTAATCATACTAGGAATTATTGGATTTCTTTTACAGAGACATAATAAAAAAATAAACTTGATATTGTATCGAAAAGCACATCAAATCATTGCAATTATATTTGGAATAGGATTATTTATTCATTTAATCGTCTAGGAGGAATTATCGTTGCAACACATTTTAATTATTGAAGATGAGGAAAACTTAGCAGATTTTTTAGAGTTAGAATTAAAGTACGAAGGATATACAGTAGATATACAATTTGACGGAAGAAAGGGATTAGACGCAGCTCTTGAAAAGAATTACGATCTCATATTACTTGATTTAATGCTACCGGGATTAAATGGACTGGAAGTATGTCGTCGACTAAGAACAAATAAAAATACACCTATTATTATGCTGACTGCGCGCGATAGTATTATGGATCGTGTGACAGGACTAGATAGTGGAGCGGATGATTACCTTCCGAAGCCATTTGCAATTGAAGAGCTGTTAGCACGTATGAGAGTTATATTTAGACGAGAAGAAAATATAGAAAATAAACATGTTTCATTTTTTACATTCAAAGATTTACACCTCCAGATTGAATCTCGAACTATTACAAAAGGAAATGAAGAAATCGAACTAACAAATAAAGAATTTGAGCTATTGCTTATGTTTATGAAAAATATTAATCGAGTACTTACTCGTGATGTTTTATTAGATCAAGTATGGGGATATGATGCAATGGTTGAAACGAATATCGTTGATGTATACGTTCGTTATTTACGTAACAAGTTACATAGTGTAGATAAGGAGGAGTATATCCAAACGGTCCGCGGTGCTGGATATATAATGAAATGATAAGAAATATGATGCATCGAATTCGAAATCTACCTATAAAGTGGAAATTAACACTTTGGTCCACCACATTAGTTTTTATTTTGTTTATATTATATAGTGCGTTGCAGTTTATTGTAATTAATAAGTGGACTATAGATTATGAACAGAAACAAATAAATAGGCAAGTTACAGAAATAGCGGCATATTTCCAAGATAAAAATGATACCATTTCAAATAAAACGTTTGAAAACAGTAAAGATTTCCTAAACAATATGATTGATAAACATCAAATGATTCGTATTATTGGTATGGATGGAAAACAGATTGTTACTGTTTCGCGAGATTTTAATGAAACGTGGATAAAGCCAAAACAAGTTACACAAGATGAATTATTTATAAAAAGACATTTAGAAGATCGAATATTAGTCAAGCGCATACCAATTCAAGCAAAAGGGTTCACTGGAACGATTGAACTTACGAAAAACTTAGAGACATTTGATCATTTATTAAAAATTATTTTAGTAGTAATGCTTATTGCCGGAATAAGTGGATTAGTCCTTAGCTTTTTAGGCGGGGTACTTATAACGAAAAAGCTATTATCAAGTGTTCAAAATATAACGGATACGATGAAACGTATTAAGAAAAATGGATTAAATGAACGTGTTCCAGTAAGAGAAAATAATGATGAACTTTCAAAATTATCGTTTCTTTTTAACGAAATGATGGATGAAGTAGAAACTTCTTTTACACAACAGAAACAATTTGTAGAAGACGCATCACATGAACTCAGAACCCCATTAACGATTATTCAAGGACATTTAGCGATGTTAAATCGATGGGGAAAAAATGATCCAGCAGTATTAGATAAGTCTCTTCAAGCTAGTTTAAAGGAATTAGATCGTTTAAATAAGTTAGTTTTAGAATTGCTAGAACTATCAAGAGCTGAATCAGAACAGATGCATCCAATAGCAACTGAACCAGTCCATGTAAATAGTATATTAAAACATGTTACACAAAACTTTGCGGTACTTCAAAATGACTTTCAATTTGATATGAAATTAAGTGGAGATGCAGCGTATGTGTCAATGCCATCATCTTACTTAGAACAAATTATTATTATCATATTGGATAACGCAGTTAAATATACAAAAGAAGTTAATAAGTATATTTGTATTGAATCCACTTTACAATCGGGGGAAGTAAAAATTCGTATATTAGATCGCGGAGCAGGAATACCCAAAGTGGATTTGCCATTTGTTCTTAACCGCTTTTATCGAGTTGATAAAGCGAGAAGTAGAAAGCAAGGGGGAAATGGACTGGGTCTGTCTATTGCAAAACGACTTGTAGAAAAATATAACGGTGCTATTCAAATAGAGAGTAAAGAAAATGAGGGAACAATCGTTACGATTATATTACCTTGTATAATAAAATAAGCAATGAAAGAAGGAATGTTTTTTTACATTCCTTCTTTTTTATAATCAAATTATTTTGTTTATTTCAAATTTATTAGTACATTAGTATTGATAAGGGGGAATAATAATGAAAGCTATCGTACATCAATATAAAACTGGATTTGACGGTGTAGAATATAAATTATCATCTGAGAAAACTCCAAATACTGGGGAAGTGAAAGTGAAATTAAACTCGGCAGGTTTAAATCATCGGGATTTATTTATTATGAAAAATAGAAAAGAAAAGGAATTACCTTTAGTCTTAGGATCAGATGGTGCAGGTATTGTTACGGAAATTGGAAATGGTGTTTCGGACAACATAATACATAAAAAAGTTATTATTAATCCTAGTATTGGATGGGAACATGCTACTGAAGTACCGGCGCTACCTGAAGTGTTAGGTGGACCGAAAGATGGAACGTTTGCTGAATATGTAATTGTACCAGCTGAAAATGTAGTGGAAAAACCGTCATATCTTACTTGGGAAGAATCAGGTGTTTTATCTTTATCGGCATTAACTGCATATAGAGCACTTTTTACAAAGGGGAGATTGAAGTGCGGTGAACATGTTTTAATTCCAGGAATAGGCGGTGGTGTAGCTACATTTGCCATGTTATTTGCGAAAGCAATCAGCGCAAAAGTGAGTGTTACTTCAAGGGTAGAGAATAAAAGGGAACTTGCTGAAAAATATGGTGCAGATATTTCTTTTAATAGTGCTGGAAATTGGGAAGAGAGCCTGCAAGGAGAAAAAGTAGATTTAATAATAGATAGTATTGGTCCTGCGACGTTCTTAAAATATTTTGATGTATTAAAACCAAATGGAAGAATTGTTAATTTTGGTGCAAGCTCAGGAGATAAAATTGAATTGCCATTACGCGCATTATTTTATAATCAAATTGATATTATGGGAACATCTATGGGTAGCCGTGAGGAATTTAATGAGATGATAAAGTTTATAGAAAAACATAAAATTAAACCTATTATTGATAAGGTTTATCCCTTAGAAGAAGCAATTCGAGCGTTAAGACGTATGGAACAAGGAGAACAATTCGGAAATATTGTACTTCATATGAATTAAAAATATGATTTTGCAATTAGTATATTTGAATGAATATGTTATGTATTCGAAACATGAAAAGGATACTCTCTGCATTATTATAAAGGTTTATCGACTTTATACATAATTAGCGTATATAATTTGCTTCATAATTGTCAAATGAAGAATAGCAAGATGAGAATTAGATGAGAAAAGTTTAAGCCCATTTTCATATTGATGTTGTATACTGTGTAAATCAAGAACACTTGTATGTAAGGAGAGAGTATTATGAATTACACAGTATTTCAATGGTTTAATAATTTTGCGGGATCGTCCAAGTTATTAGATACGCTTATGATTACTATTACAAATAGTGCTGCATGTGTGGCAATCCTATTTATGCTTATCTTATGGTTCAATAATGGAAAGAAAGAAAATGCGATAAGAAAACAATATACAGTTTTATATACGACGCTTTCGGTTAGTATTGCATTATTAGTAAATGTTCTTATACACGCGGTATATTACCATCCGCGTCCGTTTGTATCACATGATGTGCATCAATTAGTACCACATGCAGCGGATTCATCATTCGTTAGTGATCATTCTGTACTTGTATTTTCGATTGCGTTCGTCTTTATGCTTAGAGGAGAAAAACTTAAATATATAGCGCTTATTTGGGCGGTATTAGTTGGCATATCACGTTTGTATGTAGGTGTTCATTTCCCGTTAGATGTAATTGGTGCCGCTGTAATAACAATTATAACAAGCAGCTTGTTGTTGCAGAATAAACGAATATTTGAACCAATCGCAAAACTTGTTTTCAAAATATATGCGTTGGTAGCAAGACGAATTCCTTTTTTAGCAAAATATAACCATATAGCTTAGGATTAAAATCTACTATTTACAAGTTTAGTTTAAAAAAGTTCCCACCTTGGGTATCCATAGGGGGAATTTTTTTATTGAATAGGAGAATAGTATTGGAAATGAAATGTAGAAAGAACTGATGATTGTCAGCAAGTAGTTAGAGTAAACAATGTAGGAAATATGAGTACGGTAAGTGGTGTAATAATAGCATTATTATCGATAATCTCAAATCTTTTTATTTAGGAGAGCTTTACATTATATATAATAACAGCCAGGTTACGAAAAATAATTAAAAAGATACGGTATCGATAATATAAGGATTACACCTACAACAGTCACGGCTATAATTTTAATTACTTCGCTCTTTACTTCCTTCTCCAAAACAACACCTCCCGACGCGTTTAAAAATCTATTGTAATAATACTATCATTAGATAACCTTATTTTTCCAATTAGAATATTCATGTTAAACACTTGAAGAAATTACTTATCTATATAGCAAATAAATGTTTTTAGTCTCTCTTTACACGATAAAGGAAAGCTAACTTTAAAAAAAGTGTTTTTATTTGAATATTCATTAATTTCACATACCGTACTATAAATGAATAAAATTAAACCAAAAATAATAATAGTTGGTTTTGTTTTAAAGGAATTAAACAGAAAACTTCGAAACATATAGTATCGAAAATAAAAACAAAAACTACATATTTTAAAGTGCATCTTCGCAGAAATCAATTACAAATGAAAGGAGATAAATATGCATAAACTTCAAACGAATAAAGGTGCTCGATATATGATGATTGCTTTTATTGTTTTGTTTCTTACTATGCTTTTGCGTATATTCTATATACAAGCAGTAGGAGTCTTGCATAATGTGGATGTAAAAGATCTTGCGAATGAACAACATAATAAAAATGGAGTATTAGAAGCAAACCGTGGCACAATTTATGACCAAACTGGAAAGGTACTAGTACAAGATTCCGCAACGTATCGAGTTGTTGTGAATTTAAAAGGAAAAGATAAAGTGAAAAATAGTGATGAAACGGCACAACAATTAGCTGATGTACTTGAAATTGATAAAGAGGAAGTAATAAAAAATTTTCATGAAGGACGCACACAAGTTGAAATTGGAAAAATTGGTCGGAATTTATCTAGAGAAACGAAGGAGAAAATTAGGAAATTAAAAATACCGGGTGTATCTTTTATGCCTGAAAAAGCAAGAGTGTATCCAAATGAAGATTTTGCATCCTATATACTTGGTTTTGCTAGACCAGATGATAAAGGAAATACGGAAGGGAAATTTGGACTTGAAAAAAGTTTGGATAAATATTTGCGCTCTACGAACGGGAATATAGAATATGTAGGAACACGAAGAGGTATCCCACTTACAAATGACATAGGTAAAGTAGAACCTGCTAAACATGGAAATAACGTATATCTTACGCTTGATAAGCAAATTAATAGTTTTTTAGAAGAAGCGATGAACAAAGCACAACAACACTATGATCCTTCTATGTTAATAGGAATTATTGCAGATCCAAAAACTGGTAAGGTTTTAGCGATGTCTAGTAAGCCTAGTTATAATCCTAATAAAGGCGATATCGAATACTTTTTAAATGATCCAATTGCAAACGCATATGAACCAGGTTCAACAATGAAAGTGTTTACGTTAGCTGCTGCTATTAATGAAGGTGTATATAACGGGAAAGAATATTTTCAATCAGGAAAATATTCGGTTGGTTCAACAGATATAAAGGACCATAATGGTGGATTTGGATGGGGCTCAATTACATTTGATGAAGGCTTTGAAAGATCGTCAAACGTAGCTTTTTCTATTTTAGAAGATCAGTTATTAAAACCCAATAAATTTAAGCAATATATGAATAAATTTGGTTTCAATCAAAAAACAGGAATAGATTTACCCGGAGAAAGTAAAAATACATTATTATTAAACACACAAATCCAACAAGTTACAACTTCTTTCGGGCAAGGTTCCACTGTCACTCCTATTCAATTAATACAAGCCGCTACGGCAATAGCCAATGACGGGAAAATGATGCAACCATATATCGTTGATAAAGTTGTAAATCCAACAAACAAACAAGTTATTATGGAAAATCAACCGAAAGAAATTGGGAATCCAATAAAAAAAGAGACAGCGGACAAGGTAAGAAGCTTAATGGAGCGTGTTATTTCGTCTTCAAAAGGAACTGGTACAATGTATAAAGTGGATGGTTATCCAATTGGAGGTAAGACAGGGACAGCACAAATTCCGAACCCTGAAAATGGACGATATATGGAAGGGAAAGAAAATTATATTTTTTCATTTTTAGGAATGGCTCCAATTGATGACCCAGAGTTAATCGTATATTTAGCTATTAAGCAGCCGAAATTAAAGGGCGACGAATATGGAGCCCAGCCTCTTGCTGAAATATTTAAACCAGTTATAAAAAATAGTCTTGAATATTTAAAGGTGAAACCATATACAGAAAAACAAATTGCAGATGTAACGAAGCAATCTCAATTAAGAGTACAAAATTATGTGAATCAATTGATGAATACAGTAGAGGAAAGTGTAGAAAAAGAGAAGTTACAGCCGGTTATTTTAGGAGAAGGAAAAATAATAAAACAATATCCACAGTCTGGTGAGGTAATGAGTGAAGGAGATCGCGTATTTCTATTAGGAAATAACGCAAAAATGCCAAATGTAAAAGGTTGGTCCATGCGTGATGTTATGTATTTCTCTAAGCTTTTAAAATTAGATTTAAAAACTTCAGGGACGGGTTATGTAACGAATCAAAGTATTGAAAAAGGGCAAGATTTACAAGAAGGTGATACGTTAAAACTAGAATTAGAACCACCACTACAACCGTTAGTAGAGGCAATTACGAATTAATTTGGACATTGTGAAGGGCCTATATATAAGAGGCTCTTTTTTTAGAGATTCTAGTAATTTCACGCACCGTAATTTTCAGAAAAAATAATAAATAAGATTGTTAACATTGGCATAACTTGAAATATGTGATTATTTATTATTTACAGTTAAATACATATGTGATAATATGGAAAAAATCAAATGCAGTGAAGAGAAGAGTAAATAAAATGAATTTTTCACAGAGAGCTCCATAAAGCTGAAAAGGAGAAAAAATTCTTTATTGAACCAAGCCTCTGAGCAGCACATCGGAATCTTATATAAGAGGATGGTGTGACGGGAGCTCCCGTTATAGAGCTACGGTATAAGCATGAAAACAATGCAGTACCTGATAAGTTTAATATGGCGACATATTAATAAACTAGGGTGGCACCGCGATGATAAATCTCGTCCCTAAGACTATAAGTCTTGGGGGTGGGATTTTTTATTGTTTTAAAACTATATGGAAAGCGGGGGCCTAAAGTGAAAAAAATACTTAAAGATTGGAAATATCCTTTATTACTACTGTCCGGAGTTGGTATTGCGAATTTAGGTGCATGGATTTACTTAATAGCACTGAATGTACTTGTCTATAATATGGGTGGCTCAGCCTTAGCTGTTGCTACTTTATATGTAATTAAGCCACTAGCCGCTTTATTTACAAACGCTTGGTCAGGAAGTATGATTGATCGTTTAAATAAACGAAAATTAATGATACACCTTGATATATATCGTGCAATATGTATTGCTATGTTACCTTTACTTCCAACACTTTGGATTGTTTATGTATTCGTATTCTTTATAAGTATGGCCAGCGCGATTTATGAGCCGACTACTATGACGTATATGACGAAATTAATTCCAGTAGAGCAAAGACAACGTTTCAATTCACTACGTAGCTTAATATCATCCGGTGCATTTTTAATTGGTCCGGCGGTAGCAGGAGCTTTATTAATAGTGAGTACACCAGAGTTTACTATATATATGAATACTATAGCATTTCTCTTATCAGGATTAATTACACTACTTTTACCTAATCTTGATAAAAAAGAAGATTCTCATTCACCTAGTAATACAATATCTATTTCACTATTAAAAAAAGATTGGAACACTGTTATAAATTTTAGTAGAAAACATGTGTATGTCGTATGTGTGTACTTCTTATTCCAAGGAATGATGGTACTAGCTACCGCAACTGATTCACTTGAATTATCATTTGCGAAAGAAATTTTATTGTTAACAGATAGTGAGTATGGCTTTTTAGTAAGTATTGGTGGAGCGGGCTGTATTTTAGGCGCCATAACAAATACAATTTTATCAAAAAGATTAGCACCTTCATTTCTAATTGGGATAGGATCATTATTCATCGCACTCGGATATTTAATCTACGCTTTTTCAAGTGGATTTTTAATAGCTGCTACCGGATTTCTTATTTTATCTTTCTCTATGGCATATGCAAATACAGGGTATTATACATTTTACCAAAATAACGTTCCTGTTCATATGATGGGACGGATTGGGAGTATATATGGGCTCTTTATTGCAGTAGTAACAATTTTTATTACAATATTGTCCGCTTTTGCAACGCAATTCATTTCTATACAACTTGTAGTCATTGTAGGAACATTAGGAATGCTGTTTATAACTATCGTATTGTGTGTATTTACTTTATTACCATCACAATTTAAGTGGGGTTCCGATGAATCAATAAATTCGAAATGAATTTTGTGCTCTTATTAATAATTTATCGTATTCAATTAAAGGGTTCTTTCCCCTTTATATGGAAAAATAAATAAGGGGAAAGAACAATAAGAAAAGACAAGGGTGGTTGTCGTGATAAAAACAAAAGGGGAAATAGACAAAATTGTAAAAGAGATGTATCGGAATATAGATTTCTCTGGGGTAGTTTTAGTGAAAAAAGAAAAAAACTTAATCTATGAAGAGGCGTTTGGTTACGCAAATAGAAGTGAATGTATAAACAATACACTACAAACAAAATTCGGAATTGCTTCAGGATGTAAATTATTCACTGCAATCGGCATCTGTCAACTTGTTGAAAAAGGTGTAATTACTTTTCATACAAAGTTAAAAGATTGTCTACATATTAAATTTCCAAACTTCAATGATGATATTACAATACACCAACTTTTAACGCATAGTTCTGGTATTCCAGATTATTTTGACGAAAGTATAATGGATAACTTTGAGGATCTTTGGAAGCAAACACCTATGTATCTTTTAAAAAGTTTAAAAGACTTTTTACCATTATTTCAAAACAATAATATGATGTTTGCACCAGGAAGTGAGTTTCACTACAATAATGCAGGCTTTATCGTACTTGGATTAATAATAGAAGAGCAAACAGGACTTGAATTTGCGGAATATATAGAGCAAAAAATATTCAATCCAATTGGCATGAATGATTCCGGTTATTTCTCTTTAGATACATTACCAAAGCACACTGCTTTGGGATATATAAAAGATGTAAATAGCCAAAAATGGAGAACAAATGCATATTCTATACCGATAAAAGGTGGTTCTGATGGCGGTGCTTATATTACCGCATCAGACATGCTCAAGTTCTGGGAAGCATTATTTAACTTTGAAATATTAAGCCAAGAATATACTAATTTACTTTTAACTCCTCATATTCAAGTAAATAATAATCAGTTTTACGGCTATGGAATATGGATTGAAACAAGACAAAATGATATTTTTAAATATCATATAATGGGCTATGATCCAGGTGTTAGTTTTCGCTCGGCCGTTTATCCAGACTTAGGAATTAAATTAGTTATTCCTTCGAATAAAGGAGCAGGACCTGAAAAATTAATGAAAGAACTAGAAAAATCTTTTTGAAAAAGTTAAAAGAGTTCATAATTGCATCTGCCTTGAAATGTACTCTGTATAAGTCTTCATTTTAATTATTAAATGAAGACTTTCTGTAATTGATTAACACTGTTTTATGATTATCGATATTTATATGTAATATTAAAGAGGTGAGAAAAATGTGTATATATTAAACGGTAGTATGTTTATTGTTTTTGGAGTCATCTCCTATTTAATTGTACGAAGTATTTTAATTGGGATGAAAAATAAAAAACATGTAAATTGGTGGAAAGAATTAATTCGTTTTCTATTCGTAGTATACATTTGTATGGTTGTTGCCGTAACTTTATTTCCTTTACCAATTGGTTTTCCTTCTAGTGCTGAAAATCTTAGTCGTTCAGTTAATATTATTCCCTTTGCATCAATTTTTAAGGATATTGGTCAAATAGGAAGTGCTTATCATGGTGATGTCCTATTTATGATCGGTCTAATCGTAAGAAATGTTGGTGGGAACGTTTTATTATTAATACCTTTAGGTTTTTTAGCACCAATTATATGGGATACATATAAAAAGATTAAAAATACTATTTTATTAGGATTTACCATATCAGTTAGTATTGAATTATTACAACTAATTGAGTCTTTATTTAGTGGATCGGCACGTATTACTGATATTGATGATGTGATCTGTAACGTTCTAGGTTCTATTGTTGGATATTTTATTTATAAAATCACTTTAAAGCTAGCTGCTACATTTAACATGCAAGTAGTAGATAAAACTAATTCTAAAGATATAAAATGTATTGATAAAAGTTAAACGAGTTTATGAATGTAATAATAAAGGTAATAAAGACGTACGAGTAAAAAGTATGTCTTTTTATTTTTATAACTAATGAGTAAGATTGATGGGAAATTACATTTCACATTACACTACTTTAAAGTAGCTATCGTGTTTCAAGTATGGAATGAAAAGAGGCGAATATAATTTTCAAAGGCAAACAAGTATATAGGAGGACTCTAAATGGATATTCTATTTGTTATTCTACTTGTTATTCTTATAATTATATTAATGCAAGGTAAGGAATATAAAGTGAATATTAATCGTATTTGGATCATTCCGGCTTTGCTGTGCCTCGTAACAATCCAGTCCATTTTTCATATGGGACAATTAAATATATTACAAGTACTACTATTTGTTGCAACGCTCGGAATTGGATTTGGTCTTGGGGTTATTAGGGGGAAAGCATTAACATTTCGATTAGATAGTGAAACAGGTCATGTATTACGAAAGGGAAATTGTTTAAGTACAATTATTCTACTTGTTATTTTAGGTGCAAAAGTTGTGATTAAGCAGAGTATGTTTTCTGGCAGTACGCATCAAACATTAACGATTGTAACGAATGCCTTTTTATGTATCACATTAGGTACTGTAATTAGTAGAAGATATTATATTTGGAAAAAATATAATGAATTAACACAAAAAGCGTAATTTCATTCTTCCCTTGTTTAACAACGCTATGAACGGTAATACTAAATAACATTGAACATTTACAACAAGGGATGATAATATGATATTCATTTACACAGACTTCGGTGGTACACATACAACTTCACTAGCTGCAGCGTATCATTTAAATAAATTACCAACTGATCGGAAGTTAACGAAAGAAGAAATATTAAATGTAGAGTACTTCAATAAATTAAAAACAGAAGATATGGGGAAAATTATTTTTCATGGAATAGACGAAAATGGCAATCCTGTTTATACGATTGGATGTGGCGCATCAAAAGTCGTTGTACCTGCGATGAAGCATTTAGGAGAGATTCTACAAAAACATTATGAAAGCCATGAAAAGATTATTTTTTCTAATACATCACCAACAGTGCCTTTACCAATGACTTTTGGTGGTCTGTTTTCTAGGAGGTTTCATATCGATTTTATCGGCGTACCGTTACTCGTATGGGGAGCAAAAATTTGTTGTGATAACATACAAAGGCTTGTCAGTTATACGAAAGAAGCTGGGCGATTGACGAATGATTATGTTGTAATTTTAGATAATGAAAATTTTAAATAATGTATGTAAGAAGAAAATCGGGAAAATGCTTCGATTTTCTTTTTTTATTGGTGAAATAGACAAGAAATAGTCACATTTAATTTCCATCTACTATAGCCAAAGCAATAAAGTCCTGTTACTATTACAGGGATATTCTCTTTTCATAGCATAAATATATAGAAAAATTAGAAAAGAGGAATTGAATTAAGGGAGGAACAACATGAAGCGTGTTGCTTGGATTACTGATAGTACAACTGCGAGTTTTACAACAGAAGGAGATAACTTTGTTATCCCAATCGAAGTTATTATTGATGGTGTGTCGTACAAAGATTGTGAAGAAGGTGTACGTGAACGTGTTTATAATGCGTTAAACGAAGGTAAGACAGTCACTACATCACAACCGAATATAGGGGAAATGGTAGAGTTATTTACGAAATGCAAAGAAGAGTATGAAGAAGGATTTGCAGTTGCTATTAGCGGAAAAGTAAGTGGAACTTATCAAAACATGAAATTAGCTGCAGAAATGGCAGGGTTCCCATTAACGGTATTAGACAGTGAAACGACAAGTTATCCAATGGATGAACTAATTAGAAAAGCGAAATTGTTATACAATGATGGTATGACTTTACAAGATATACACAAAACATTAGTAGATGAAAAAAGAAGACCTTTTTATGTATTTCCAAAGAGCTTAAAAGGTTTGTATGCAAGTGGACGTGTAAAGGGAGTTCAATTTTTACTTGGAAGTTTATTAAGTGTCAACTTAATATTAGAAGTAAAAGGCGGCGAACTTTTACTTGAAAAGAAAGTTCGTAAAATCCAAAAATGTCGAGAATATATTAAAAATGAGCTTGAAAAAGAATTACCTAAAGTACTTCATATGTTCCATGCTAATGACAAAGATGGAGCTGAAGAATGGATTTCAGATATAAGACAAGCATTCCCTGAAATGGACTTCAAACTATATCCATTACCGATTTCATTTGCTGTTCATGCAGGTGAGGGAACAATAGCAATTAGTTATTAAAGTAAAACCCGTGAATCATTCACGGGTTTTTTATTTAATTAAAATGAAATGGATCCCTGCCAAATCTCCATCGAGCTTAGAAATCGATGATTCCTCAATACCTCATAGAAAACTGTGGAATGCTCTTTTTATGGCTTATCCGATTATTTCTTACAAGATTTAGGGAGGATCGAGTTGAAAACGGAATTATTTTAGTGTGAAATTACACTAAATAAAACATTAGTTACTTTTGGAGGAGAGAAAGTGAATAAAGATCATACAATTGAACTCATTTCAACGAAAATAAAGTTAATACGTACTGAAAAAAGATATACACAAGATAAAATGGCTGAAATTCTCGGGATATCCAAAAAAACGCTTGTTCAAATTGAGAAAGGGAGAACGAATGCAGGCTGGACCAACACCATTGCTATTTGTGCATTGTTTAGAGATAGTGAAGTTTTACAGAATGCTCTTGGGGATGATCCATTAGTAGTAATCGAAACAATGGCCTACAGTAGCACTAGCAATTTCAAAGAAAAAACATTGGGAGGAAAAGTCTGGTGGAAACAGATTCAAGAAAAAGGGAACTTTCGTTTACAACAAAATCTGATTAGTCAGCATTATCGTATTTTAGACAAACAGGATTACCGTTGGTTTAATTCATTTGATTTAGAAGAAGCGCTAAATCAAATGAATCAATTAGCAACGGATTCAGACAGTCAAATAACCCCTTAAAATTATAGAGAATGCAGAAAAATTGGAGGGAGTTACATATGATCATTTTGAGTTTACTTTGGATCTACTATATGCCTTATCTCGTGTTATGCGGATTTTTTGGTGGATTGTATTTAATTATTAATGGGATTAAACATCGTAACTTACTCGTAAGTATACTAGGATTACTTAGTCTTTCCTTTGTCGTACTGCCTTTTATTTTTTGGGGAATGGGGATTGCTGAGAATAAACTTCTTGATATTCCTACAGAATTATACTGGATTCTATTTTCTTTAACTGGGCTATTAGCTGGAATCATTGGATTACGGTCAAAAATTAAAGGAATACGTAATATGGGATTTATTATTTTTACTAGTGGAATAGTAGGAGACCTTTTTTATGTTTTAATGTCTGTACCTGATTCCATGTATATCAACTAGTTTTTTAAACTAAGCTCATTTTTATTTACTACTACATGGTGACTTAATCCAAAAAAGATAGCACAACAAAGGTAGAGGAAGAATCGCTGTCTTTCTTTATGAATCAGTACATAAAAAGGAGATGCTATAGTACCTATAGCATCTCCTTTTTCACATGAATCATTTCCCTATTAGCTGGATTTCACATAAACGTTTGATTTCATCCAGTACGTAGTAGGTAGCATATCGATAGTTATCTGTAATTTCTAAATCCTCTGACTTTAAATAATAAAGGTAATGTTATCACAGTTGTTCCTGCAAGGGAAAAAGAAAAAATAAATAGTGTAGTAAAAACATTCTAGAATAAAGAAGCTTAGGAATATGGGATATAAAATATGGTAAATACGAGTTGTGAGAAATTTTCGAGAATGAACGGAAGAATACAAAGCATAAGAAAGTTTACAATTTTCATGCCAACACTACAAACTTGACATGCTTATTGAGAAAGAGTGAGAATGAGTAATATAACACTTATCTAATACATTCAGGTGATATTAGTATTGGATTTATTTTTAAGGGGGATGTTTAATGAAACCAGAACTAATTGTTAGAAATTTCTTCAAAGAAGTGCGTTCAGGGAATAATCCAGACTTTTCAAATCGATATATGGCAGATAAAGTATTGGCACATCAAGTTATATCTGAAGAGGAACAAACAGTATACAGATCGCCAAAAGATTATGCTGAGCATGTAAGAGAGATGATTGAAGTATATGGAAATTTCTCTTTAGAAATTCAAGAATTATTAGTACAAGATAGTAAAGTATATGTACGCTGGAAGCAAGTAGGTACACACATAGGAGAAATAGATGGATACGAACCTACAGGCCTCCCTATAACTCAAATAGCAAGTGCGGTATATAGAATAGAAAACGGGAAAATTTCAGAGTATTGGATTCACATTGATAGATCAGGAATTCAAAATCAATTAGAGTACAATAAGAACATTCAATAAATTATCTTTAAGAATAATAGTAAAAAGCACAAAAACAAGATTTTTAAAACGATTATTTCTATTACATAAAGGATACAAATCAATGCACTTTTTTACTGAAAGATTCATTCAAATTAATAAAAAAAGAGCATGTTTTAATAAATCTTTTAAAATATGCTCTTTTTTATTATTTCTACGTGTACTGACATCAGCTTAGTGTAACTTTATTATATGGTAACAACAAACATAGACACCTGTTGATGAACCCAAAAAATAGCAATAATTGTTCATGCGGTTTAAATTCGGGATACACTAGCTAACAATGAAAATAATAGAATCAAGTTGTAATGTGTATTTCGTTTTACACTGTAAGTCATTCATATTAAGTAATAGAATTGTAGAAAAATATGATAGAATATTCTCACTAATTTTTATGCAGTTACAATCTATTTACATATAAGATTATTAAGATTATATTGGCAATGAAAGAGAAAACAATAGATGGAAGGGGATGTTTTTTATGTTTAAAAAAGCGGCACTAGGGATTTCATCGTTAGCAATCACAGCGTTCGTCGGTTTAGGAATGGCAACAGAAGCTTCAGCTGGACCTGCAGCACCACTTACTTCACTAAACGTCGTACAAGTAGAGTCTGAGCTGGGCGGAGTAGAAACAATTAACCCAAACAGCTTTAGCACATCACGTAACCACGGGGGAAAATACTTATATATTACAACGAAAGAGATGGGATACGGTCAAAATCCATTTACTAAAATGAATGGTTCTAATGTAAAAAGTATTGGATCCACAATAATCGGCGGAAAACCAATCGTTGGCTGGTATTACAAATGGGATGCTTCTGGACATCAACAAGGAACATTTGAATACCAAAAAACATCTATAAACGCGCCATTTAATACAATGCGTACGTCAATTTATATCCAATAATTTTTGAAAACGTTCGCACATATAGAATAGTCAAAAAAGGTACTCCTAGGAGTACCTTTTTTGACTTGAACCACGTTCATCTATATTTACAATACCGATCCCACAGCAAGAACACTTCCCATAAAATAACATCCTAAACGTCTATGGAATTGATAGGAACGGGTAGTACAAGTCCTCTATAGTTAAAGTACGTAACCTTACATATTCCAATTCAATGAAAACAGAAAAAGACTGTATTACTTACGCCAAAATTCAAGATTAAAAAAGAATAGCTAAACTTATATAAGCTTAGCTGGATGAGTATGTGACGGAACCCTAAAATGAATTACATCTTTTTCATACCATAAATAATTTTGTATAGGGAGATGAAAGGATTTTTTAAAATAATAAAGAAGTATGTATAAACAAATATATAAATGGTAGTGATAGTATGAAAATCAGTAAGTTTGCAAAAGTAAATACTGTAAGTTTAGATACGATTAGACATTATATAGACCTCGGTCTCATTATTCCTGAAAAGAAAGGTGGGCACTATTTTTTTGATGAGTATTGTCAAAAAGATATGGAACTTATTTTAGAGTACAAAAGGCTAGGATTTAGCTTAAATGAAATTAAAGATCTTTTTCTTTATAAAAATTTAGGGAAATCTATAGA
>NZ_JAEHCH010000025.1:0-86745 GCF_016483245.1 Bacillus cereus group sp. N31
CATTAGCTCAGTTGGTAGAGCATCTGACTTTTAATCAGAGGGTCGAAGGTTCGAATCCTTCATGGCTCACCATTTTCGCGGAAGTAGTTCAGTGGTAGAATACAACCTTGCCAAGGTTGGGGTCGCGGGTTCGAATCCCGTCTTCCGCTTTATTACTACGGGGCCTTAGCTCAGCTGGGAGAGCGCCTGCCTTGCACGCAGGAGGTCAGCGGTTCGATCCCGCTAGGCTCCATATAAATAGAGAAAGTGTACATCATATGATGTACGCTTTTTTTGTGTTTAAAAAGACAACTTTCATATTTGTCGTTTAAAATGAAGAAAACGTAAAAATAAAGGATGGGGGATAATTGTGAAAGTTGTCATTGCATCTGATTCATACAAAGAAAGTCTAAAGGCTATAGAAGTATGTGAAGCTATTGAAAGAGGTTTTGGAGCAATTTTTCCTAAAGCAGAGTATGTAAAAATACCAATTGGAGATGGTGGTGAAGGAACTGTTGATTCACTTGTTGATGCCACAGGAGGAAGCGTTGTATCACTTTATGTGACAGGACCGCTTAGAGAAGGCGTACAAGCTTTTTATGGCATTTCTACAGATAAAAAGACAGCGTTTATTGAAATGGCATCGGCATCTGGACTACAACTCGTACCGGTTGAAAAGCGAAATCCATTCATTACAACGTCAAAAGGGACAGGAGAGCTTATATTACATGCGCTAGACCAAGGAGTTAAGCATATTATTTTGGGGCTTGGAGGAAGCGCTACAAATGATGGTGGAGCAGGTATGTTATCGGCTTTAGGAGTAAGGTTTATAGATGAAAAGGGTGAAGCAATAGATCCATCTGGAGGAACATTACATTCGATTGTCACGATTGATTTTTCACGAATGGATTCACGCCTAAAGGAGATAACGATAGAAGCGGCGTGTGATGTAAATAATCCATTAGTCGGAATGAGAGGGGCATCTTTCGTATTTGGTGCTCAAAAGGGTGGGGATGTAGAGATGCTGAAAAGGCTAGATGAGAATTTAAAGCATTATGCGACTATTCTTAAACGATATGTATCTTTGGATGTATCTGAAATACCTGGTGCAGGAGCGGCAGGAGGTATGGGAGCAGCTGTTATTGCAGTGTTAAAGGGAAGCTTACGAAAGGGTATTGAAATTGTATTGGATCATACAAATTTTGATAAGCATATAGAAGATGCGGATTTAATTATAACTGGTGAAGGTAGAATAGATGAACAAACAGCATATGGAAAGGCTCCTGTTGGTGTCGCGGGGCGAGCGAAACGTCTTCATATCCCTGTGATTGCTATAGGAGGATCGGTATCTCCAAATTATCCAGTTGTTTACGAAAAGGGAATCGATGCAGTATTTAGTATTACGCCTTTTCCAATGGCACTAGACGAGGCATATAAGATGGCAAAAGAGAATATTGAAATGACAGCAAGAAATATTGCAGCAGTATGGAAAATTGCATCGAAAAAACACTTCTAAATGTAGAAGTGTTTTTTATTATTATCTAATAATAATGATAGCAGTTGTTTCATTAAGTTAACTTTATACATAAAATGGTCTTAAGATTTGGATTTCAACATAAATATAAGTGAATAAATTGTATATCCATACAGAAAAATGTCGAGTTGAGTCAGAGTATATAAAAGATTTAAAATATTTAGTGAAGGCATAAAAGGGGGATACTATCTATGAAAAAAGAAATCTCAGTTATTGGAGTTCCAATGGATTTAGGACAGATGCGTCGTGGAGTTGATATGGGCCCGAGCGCGATCCGTTATGCAGGGGTAATTGAAAGAATTGAAGAAATTGGATATAACGTTAAAGATATGGGAGATATATGTATAGAGAGAGAAAAAGAAGTTGATGAAAATACAAAATTAAGAAACCTTACACAAGTTGCGACTGTATGTAATGAATTGGCAAGTAAGGTGGATCATATTATAGAAGAAGGTCGTTTTCCACTTGTATTAGGTGGTGACCATAGTATCGCAATTGGTACACTAGCTGGTGTGGCAAAACATTATAAAAATTTAGGTGTTATTTGGTATGATGCACATGGAGATTTAAATACGGAGGAAACTTCACCATCTGGTAATATTCATGGAATGTCACTTGCAGCAAGTTTAGGCTATGGACATCCCACGCTTGTAGACTTATACGGGGCATATCCAAAGGTGAAAAAAGAGAACGTTGTAATTATCGGTGCACGTGCATTGGATGAAGGAGAAAAAGACTTTATTCGCAATGAAGGTATTAAAGTATTCTCAATGCATGAAATTGATCGTATGGGTATGACGGCTGTTATGGAAGAAACAATTGCTTATTTATCTCATACTGATGGTGTACATCTATCATTAGATTTAGATGGTCTTGATCCTCATGATGCACCGGGAGTTGGAACGCCTGTAATTGGTGGTCTATCGTATCGTGAAAGTCATTTAGCGATGGAAATGTTAGCGGAAGCTGATATTGTTACATCTGCTGAGTTTGTTGAAGTAAATACGATTTTAGATGAGAGAAATAGAACGGCAACAACCGCGGTTGCTTTAATGGGTTCTTTATTCGGTGAAAAACTAAAATAAATGTAAGAAAAGCAACTGAGAAGTTGCTTTTTTTATTTGAAAATAGACGTATAATAATGATTTATATTATACTGTACGATAAGATTGTTTGACATCTTACCAATTTGATCTAAAGGGGGTTGTTTGTAATTGTCGTTTGTTTCATGTATGGTATAATTAACTAGTTGTTGGAAATACATACAGATAGAGCATAAAACAATATTTCAATATATGGATAGAATTGCTCGTAAGTAGGAGGAAGGGTTAGCATGCCTTTTGAAGATACGACCATTTTGAAATATCTTAGTACGGTATTAGATATTGCCGTTGTATGGTTTATTATATATAAGCTAATTCTTATAATCCGAGGGACAAAAGCTGTTCAACTTTTAAAGGGGATTACAGTTATTATTGTCGTTCGGATGATTAGTATTTTCCTTGAATTGCATACGCTTTATTGGCTAACGGAACAAGTATTAACGTGGGGATTTTTAGCCGTTATTATTATCTTCCAGCCAGAATTGCGAAGAGCACTTGAGCAGCTAGGACGCGGAAGTTTATTTTCGCGTGTTGGAACTCAGGAGGATGATGAACCTGAAATTGTTGCAACATCGATAGCAAAAGCAACGGAATATATGGGAAAACGTAGAATTGGTGCATTAATTACGTTGTCAAAAGAGACCGGAATGGGTGATTATGTGGAAACGGGTATTCCGTTAAATGCAAATGTATCATCGGAGTTACTCATTAATATTTTCATTCCAAATACGCCTCTTCACGACGGAGCCGTAATTATGCAAGGAAGTACAATTAAAGCAGCGGCTTGTTATCTTCCATTATCAGAAAGCCCCTTTATTTCTAAAGAGTTAGGAACAAGGCATCGTGCTGCAATGGGAGTTAGTGAAGTCACTGATAGTATTACGGTAGTTGTATCTGAAGAAACAGGCCAAATTTCTTTAACGAAAAATGGTAAGTTGCATCGTGATTTGAAGACAGAACAACTGAAGGATATGTTATTAGCAGAATTTAGTGGGAACGAAAAAACGACTTCTTCGTCTTTATGGAATTGGAGGAGAAAGCGTCATGGATAAGTTAATGGAGAATCATTGGTTTTTAAAAGGAATCTCATTACTATTGGCGTGTATGCTTTTTATGTCCGCAACTTTAACTGAAAAGAATACGACATCGGGTATATTACCTTTCGCAAATGATACGAAAGAAACATTAACTAATCATGCTATTAACCTTAAGTATGATGAAGATAAATATATTGTAAGTGGTATTCCGGCAGAGGGCGTTAAGGTGAAGTTAGAAGGCCCAAAAGCAGCAGTTGCTACAGCAAAAGCAAAAAAACAATTTGATATAACGGTTGATTTGCGAGATAGTCCAAAAGGGACTTATGAAGTTTCTTTGAAAACGAACGGGCTTCCAGATGATGTGAAGGGAACAGTTCAGCCATCAACAATTAAAGTTACTCTTCATGAAAAAGCGAGAAAATATGTTCATGTAGACTTAAAGTTATCAAATGAGGATCAGATGCCAGCGGGTGCTACTCTCGAAAAATCAAACATTAAACCTGATACTGTTGAGGTAGTTGGGACGAAAGAAGAAATCGAAAGTATTTCATCTGCTAAGGCGTATATTGATTTAAAAGGTGTTAATAAAACTGTTACAAAAACAGCTGAAGTTACATTATACAATAAAGAAGGAAAACGTTTAAATGTAAGAACAAGTCCATCTAAAATTAGTGTAACGTTGAATGTGGCGACGCAAGCTACGGCCAATAATACGGAAAAAACTGTTCCTGTAACGTATACGAAAAAGGGGAGTTTACCAGAAGGATTGGCCGTTACAAATATTAGCGTTGAACCGAGAGAAGTAACGATAGCGGGTCCAAAAGATATTTTGGATAATATACAATCGATAGAGGGGGTCGAAGTAGATCTTAGTCAATTGACTGAGTCTACAACATTCGATACCTCTGTTTTATTGCCAAAGGGTGTAACGAGTTCTAAACCAAATCAAGTGAAGGTTTCCGTAGGGGTACAAAAAGTAAAACAAACGAAAACTAGAACAATTGAAGGTGTCTCGATTCAAAAAAATGGAGTTTCTAAAGATGTCACTGCTCAGCTACTTTCGCCACAGGATGGAAAGATAAGCGTTGATATTTCAGGAGAAGCAAGTATAGTAGATAAAATAACAGCTGCTCAAATAACAGCGGTAATTAATTTGCAAAATGTATCGCCAGGGACGAAGGATGTTTCGATTCAAGTGAGCGGTCCTGGTAATATTTCAATAGAGCCAAAACAAAAAAGTGCTAAAGTTACTATTGTGAAGAAAGAAAAGCCAGATCAAGAAGTACAGGGTAATGGTGAACAACCAGATTCAAATAATAATCAAGATAATCAAACTGAAAAACCAAAAGATCCTGAAACTAATCCAGAAAAAGACCAGGACAAAGAAAAAGAAAAAGACAAAGATAAAGATAAAGAACTTAGTCAAGAACCAACAGTAGATAATCAAAAAGAGCAAGAAAAAGGAGCGAATCATAATGGGTAAATATTTTGGTACAGATGGAGTACGTGGAGTTGCGAATGAGGAACTAACACCTGAATTAGCTTTCAAAATTGGACGTTTTGGTGGTTATGTATTAACAAAAGATACAGATCGTCCAAAAGTAATTATCGGTCGTGATACACGTGTATCTGGTCATATGTTAGAAGGAGCTTTAGTAGCAGGTCTATTATCAACTGGAGCAGAAGTAATGCGCCTTGGTGTTATTTCTACACCGGGTGTTGCTTATTTAACAAAGGCGTTAGGTGCACAAGCGGGTGTGATGATTTCTGCATCTCATAATCCGGTACAAGATAACGGAATTAAATTCTTCGGTTCAGACGGTTTTAAATTAACAGATGAGCAAGAAGCAGAAATCGAAGCTTTATTAGACAAAGAAGTTGATGAATTGCCACGTCCAACAGGTACTAACCTTGGACAAGTGAGCGATTACTTTGAAGGTGGACAAAAATATTTACAATACATTAAACAAACTGTAGAAGAAGATTTCTCTGGTTTACATATCGCTTTAGATTGTGCACATGGTGCAACGTCTTCTTTAGCGCCGTACTTATTTGCGGATTTAGAAGCTGATATTTCAACAATGGGAACTTCACCGAATGGTATGAATATTAACGCTGGAGTAGGTTCTACGCATCCTGAAGGCCTAGCAGAATTAGTGAAAGAAAAAGGTGCTGATATCGGTCTTGCTTTTGATGGTGATGGTGACCGTTTAATCGCTGTAGATGAAAAAGGAAACATCGTTGATGGCGATCAAATTATGTTTATTTGTGCGAAGTACATGAAAGAAACTGGCCAACTAAAGCACAATACAGTTGTTTCAACTGTTATGAGTAACTTAGGTTTCTACAAAGCACTTGAAGCAAACAATATTACAAGTGACAAAACTGCAGTTGGTGATCGCTACGTAATGGAAGAAATGAAACGCGGTGGTTACAACTTAGGCGGAGAACAATCAGGTCACATTATCTTACTTGATTACATTACAACTGGTGATGGAATGTTAAGTGCACTTCAACTTGTAAACATCATGAAAATGACGAAAAAGCCATTATCTGAGCTTGCAGGAGAAATGACTAAATTCCCACAATTACTAGTAAATGTTCGTGTAACAGATAAAAAATTAGCATTAGAAAATGAAAAAATTAAAGAAATTATTCGTGTTGTAGAAGAAGAAATGAACGGTGATGGCCGCATTCTTGTTCGTCCATCTGGAACAGAACCGCTTATTCGTGTAATGGCAGAAGCACCGACACAAGAAGTTTGTAATGCATATGTACATCGTATTGTAGAAGTTGTTAAAGCTGAAGTTGGCGCTTAATAATTTGTTGAATTTATTTTAAAAGGAGCACAAGAAGTGCTCCTTTTTCATATGTTTTAAAGACGATGAAAAAAATTTCATTGACGGTTTATAATGTTTGTTATAAGATTGTCTTGTTCTTTTTCTCAAAGTAAATGTTGTAAATTATAAAAGCGCCAGAACTACAAGTAGTGTAGTTGACGAGGTGGAGTTTTATCGAGATTTCGGCGGATGACTCCCGGTTGTTCATCATAACCGCAAGCTTTTACTTAAATCATTAAGGTGACTTAATGGACAAAGGTGAAAGTGTGATGAGAGAAAAGGAACGGATGAAAACTAGCTGTATAAGTATATACGGACTTAAACCCAATCGAGAGGAAGGTGAAAGCCGTTACAAGCTTACAGGGCTAGCAATATGTAATCCGTTTTTTAGTATAAATAAAAATGGTATCGGACTATGTCGTTACATGTTCGCAGAGCAGTGTAAGCATTTGTAACGGCGACTAAACATGTGTGGAATCGTAGGATTTATTGGAGAACAAGATGCAAAGGAAATTTTATTAAAAGGTTTAGAAAAACTAGAATATCGTGGATATGATTCAGCAGGTATTGCAGTACAAGCAGAGAACGGTGTTGTTGTGTACAAAGAAAAAGGCCGTATTGCAAAACTTCGCGAAATCGTAGATGAGAACGTAGCAGCAAGCGTAGGTATCGGACATACACGCTGGGCTACACACGGTGTTCCAAGTAAGGTAAACGCGCATCCGCATCAAAGTACATCAAAGCGCTTTACACTAGTTCATAACGGTGTAATTGAAAACTATGAATTAGTGAAAAAGGAATATTTACAAGATGTAACGTTCGTAAGTGAAACAGATACAGAAATTATCGTACAGCTTATGGAACAACAAGTGAGCACAGGATTAAGTGTAGAAGAAGCGTTCCGTAATACGCTATCTCTTTTACATGGCTCTTATGCAATCGGATTACTTGATGCTGAAAATCCAAACATGATTTATGTTGCTAAAAACAAAAGCCCGCTATTAGTAGGTGTTGGTGACAACTTTAATGTTGTGGCGAGCGACGCTATGGCGATGTTACAAGTTACAGATCAATTTATTGAGTTAATGGATAAAGAAATCGTAATCGTAACGAAAGAAAGCATTACAATTAAAAACTTACAAGGTGAAACGATTGAACGTGCACCGTTTACAGCGGAATTAGATGCAAGTGACATTGAAAAGGGAACATACCCTCATTTCATGCTTAAAGAAATTGATGAGCAACCACTTGTAATCCGTAATATTATTCAAAAGTATCAAGATGAAAATGGCGAAATTGAATTAGATCAAGATATCCGCAACGCGATTTTAGATAGCGATCGTATTTACATCATTGCATGTGGAACGAGTTATCATGCAGGTCTTGTTGGAAAACAATTTATCGAGAAGTTTGCAAAAACACCAGTTGAAGTACACGTAGCAAGTGAATTCTCTTACAACATGCCATTATTAACAGAAAGACCATTCTTCATTTACATTTCACAAAGTGGTGAAACAGCTGATAGCCGTGCAGTACTTGTGCAAACAAATGAAATGGGTCATAAAGCATTAACAATTACAAACGTACCTGGTTCTACGCTTTCTCGTGAAGCTGACTATACACTTCCACTATACGCTGGACCAGAAATTGCGGTTGCATCAACGAAAGCTTACACAGCACAACTTGCAGTACTTTCAATCTTAGCGGCTGACATTGCTAAAGCAAAAGGTGAAGTTCTTGATTTCGACTTAACACACGAACTAGGAATTGTAGCAAATGCAATGATAGAACTTTGTGATCAAAAAGAAGAAATGGACGCATTAGCAAAACAATTTTTAGCAACAACGCGTAACTGTTTCTTCATCGGACGTAGCGTAGACTTCTACGTAGGATTAGAAGGTGCGTTAAAACTAAAAGAAATCTCTTACATCCAAGCAGAAGGATTTGCTGGAGGAGAATTAAAACACGGTACAATCGCTTTAATCGAAAATGGTACACCAGTTATCGCACTTGCTACACAAGAGCACGTAAACCTTGGAATTCGCGGTAACGTGAAAGAAGTAGTAGCACGCGGAGCTAACCCATGTATCATCTCAATGAAAGGCTTAGAAATGGAAGGAGACAGCTTCGTATTACCAGCTGTACACGAAGCACTAGCACCGCTAGTAGCAGTTATTCCATTACAACTTATCTCATACTACGCAGCACTTCACCGCGAGTGTGACGTTGATAAGCCACGTAACTTAGCTAAATCTGTTACGGTTGAGTAGAAGGTTGGTAGATTTGAAATAAATTTGTGAAGCCTCACCCCTTTGGATATTTTTATCTAAAGGGGTGTTTTTGTGTCCAAAAGAAAGAGAACATTTAAAATCGATAAGTGGATTAAAGAGGAGCGAGGAACTAGCAGTGGGAATGGACAGAAGCCCTACTGATTAAAGGTTCACTTTATCGGATTTGGAACGAAATCACTTTTGTTTATCTGAATTTTCTAGTAATATTTTAAGTATTCATGAACAGTTTTCTTTATTACTACAAGAAAAGACGATTGTTATTGCTGAAGAGCTTGGGATGAAACACCTAGCTGATCCAATTGAACGGGAATCTTGGGAGTGTAGATGCATTAATTGACTAGACATGACGAGGGGTGTTTATTAATGAAAGTGAAAGAAAAAACATATTTAAGTATAGAAGAGATTATTTCATTACCGGCCTTATCAAGTACAAATATAAGTGATGATGGCAAAAATGTAGCGTTTGTTAAAAAGACAGCTAACTGGAAAGACAATACATATAGAAATCATGTATGGATATATGAAAAGGAAAAGGGGAAGAGTTACCCATTAACAATTGGAGATATAGATAGTACACATCCATTATGGTCTCCAGATTCTAAGGGTATCGCATATCTTAGCCCTGTTGGAGATGGGAAAAATCAGATCTTTTTTAAGTCACTAGACGGCTATAGTGAGGTTCAAATTACTGATGAGAAAGAAGGAGTCAGTAATTTCAAATGGGAGCCTACTGGTAAAGGTTTTTATTATATTGCACAGTCAAAAGAATGTGAGGAAATAAAGAAACGTAAGGAACGATATGGAGATTTCCATCATGTAGGTAAGGAACATTGGAATAATTGTTTATACTACATTGAAATAGAAAAAGTGAAACAAAATGATAAACAGGAACGGAAGGTTAGCGGTGTTTATCAACTAACGGACGGTAAGGATTTTTATATACATAACTTTGATATTTCAAATGATGAGAAAAAGGTTGTATGTATGGTTACACCAAACTTAAACGATTATATGAATGGTGATCTATATATATTAGATGTTGAAGCTGAGGAACTGCAAAAGATGAATGTAGATAAGTTGTTGGGCGGGAGCGTTTGCTTTTCTCCTGAGGGCGATAAAATATGTTACTCAGCAAGCATAAGAGAGAAGGATTACTATAGAAATCATATACAAGATAATACATTAGAGATATATGATATGAATACTGGAGAGGTAATTCAACCTTTAACAAATTTTGATAGTACGGTTATGCCATTACAGTGGACAGCTAAAGGAATTTTAATTAGATGGCAGGATAAAACGAATTACCTTATTGGCTTGCTATGTGAGGATGGCACTGTGGAAATGTTAAGTGAAACAGTAGATGGGTTTATAATGGATGCCTCTATAACAAGAGATGGCAATCATATAACCTATAATAAGGCTATAACAAATGAAACCTTTGAAATCTATTTGGATGATAAAAAAATAACGAATGAAAATAGCTTTTTCGAAGGGAAACTTAAAAGTAACAGGGAAATCATCTCATGGCAAAGTTGCGATGGTCTTGAAATAGAGGGTGTGTTATCAACACCAGTAGGGTTTGACTCAAATAAAAAATATCCTTTATTATTAGTAATTCATGGTGGTCCGGCTTGGGCATCATTTCCGATATTTTCAGACTGCTTCAATGAGAAATATCCGATTGAACAGTTTATCGAAAAAGGCTTTATCGTTTTAGAACCAAACTATAGAGGAAGTTCTGGTTATGGCAATGAATTTTTAAAAGCAAACTATAGAAAACAGGGAATTGCTGATTATGATGATGTTATATCTGGAGTAGATGCACTAGTTGAAAAAGGGATTGTAGATAAAGATAGAGTAGGAGTTATGGGATGGAGTAACGGAGGATATATATCAGCTTTCTGTTCTACATTTAGTAGTAGATTTAAAGCTATTTCAGTTGGAGGTGGAATTACGAACTGGAGTACTCATTATGTAAATACAGATATCCCTTACTTTATTAGAATGTATTTAGGAAATACTCCATGGAATGATCCAGAGATATATAAGAAGACATCACCAATGACATATATTAAATCAGCCTGTACGCCTACCTTAATTCAACATGGGGAAAAGGATGTAAGGATTCCAATTACAAATGCATATGAGCTATATGAAGGGTTAAGAGATATGGAAGTTGATACAGAGTTAATTATATTTAAAGGAATGGCATATAGTCCTAATCAGCCAGGAGTGAATGTAGCTATTATGAAGCAGAACTTGATGTGGTTTTCACATTATATTCTTGGGGAAAGTATGGATGGATTTCGTACTATATAATGGATATTCATACAGGGATTTTTCGTTGTGCAATCGGGTCATATTGTTGAAAAAGAGATACAACAAATTATATAATTTGTTGTAAACTGCATGCAAACCATTATGATTATAAGGAAATGTAATTCGGAGGACTAATATGACAGAAAATAAAAATGTGTTACCAGTAGAACAGCGTGAAGAATTATTCAAAGTATTGAAAGCTCGTTTTGAGAAGAATATGAATCGTCATGAAGGTCTTGAATGGGCTAAAGTTGAAGCGAAGCTGGATGTTAATGCTGAGAAATTATGGTCACTTAATGAAATGGAAGTAACTGGCGGTGAGCCGGATGTTGTTGGTTATGATAAAGAGAAGGACGAGTATACTTTCTATGATTGTTCAAAGGAGAGTCCTAAAGGCCGCAGAAGTCTTTGTTATGATCTTGAAGCGTTAGAGTCAAGAAAAAAACATAAACCAGAAAATAATGTCATTGATGTGGCAACTGCTATGGGCATTGAATTATTAACTGAAGAACAATATCGAGATTTGCAACAAATTGGGGATTTCGATATGAAATCATCAAGCTGGGTACAAACGCCTTCAGATATTCGCGAACTCGGTGGCGCTCTATTTTGCGATTATCGCTTTGGACACGTTTTTGTGTACCACAATGGAGCAGATTCCTATTATGCTGCTAGAGGGTTTCGCGGTTCGTTAAGAATTTAAATTTAGAGTAAGTAAGAAAAGAGCCTATACTTAGGCTCTTTTCTTACTTATATTTTAAAAGTAAACTGTTACTACGCAGTTTTACTTAATTTATATGTTTCGTGGTTGTTTTTCCGGAAAAGTTTAGGGAAAACATAACCGTCTAATCCAATACGTCCAGCATTATGACCTGCAACTAAAATGAACATAGTTAAAACAAGCATGTTTGGGTTTACACTAACAGTTCCACTTAATAAGAATGAAAGATTCATTATGATTCCAAAGAATGCAGCAGTTTTTGTTAATCCACCTAAAATTAAACCTAAACCTACTAAGATTTCTCCCCATTGTACGAAAAAGCTAAATAAGTCTGCGTGTGGAAGAACAAAGTTTTGAAGGAAATCCGCCCACCAGCCTTGTACTGCGGGGTGATCGCCTGATGCTTGGGCGATGGCGCCTTTGAGGAAACCGCTGGCATCAAAAGATTGTCCTAAAACTTTGCCTATTCCAGCAGTAATCCAAGAATATCCTATGTAAAGACGTAAAAGTAATAATATGAAAGTAGCACGTTTATCAGTTCTTAAAAAATTGATAACCATTGAAATCCCTCCAATATTGTATTTACATGTTTATTATATATCCATTGTGAATAAATTCACAATGGAGGAAATGTGAACGAATATATGTTGTGAGTAATTGTTTTATTTTTTGTAACATTTCATCTTTTTTGATAGACTAATAATAGAGATATATCAAAAGGAGGCAAAGACTAGATATGTGGATGAACTTGTAATGATTAGCAATTGGATAGATTATTTTTCTCTCATAAGTGAGGGTTTATTTAGCTATCTGTAAATCATTCAAGGACTGCATATTTGGCGTAGTCATTCCTTCGGTAAGGATAGGCCTATTATGTATCTATCTTTTTTGTGGGGAAATTTATATCTCTCATATAAAATATGCGTCCTTTAAAATTGGAGGAGTATATGATGAATCAATTAAAAAATAAAGTAGCAGTTGTTACAGGTGTAAGTCGTCTAGACGGTATAGGAGCAGCTATTTGTAAAGAATTAGCTGAGGCTGGATACGATATATTTTTTACGTATTGGACAGAGTATGATAAAGAGATGCCTTGGGGCGTTGAGCAAAGTGAACAAATACAATTAAAAGAAGAGTTACTACAAAACGGTGTCAAAGTATCGAGCATGGAGTTAGATTTAACTCAAAATGATGCACCGAAAGAGCTTATAAATAGGGTTACTGAACAACTAGGCTACCCTCATATATTAATTAATAATGCAGCATATTCTACGAATAATGATTTCTCTAATTTGTCTGCTGAAGAGCTGGATAAGCATTACATGGTAAATGTTCGTGCGACTACATTGTTAAGTAGTCAATTTGCCCGAGGATTTGATAAGAAATTTGGTGGTAGAATTGTGAATATGACTTCGGGGCAATTTCAAGGGCCTATGGCAGGAGAACTGGCGTATGCAACAACGAAAGGAGCTATTGATGCTCTTACTAGTACGTTGTCAGCAGAAGTAGCCCATTTAGGAATAACAGTGAATGCAATTAACCCAGGTCCAACTAGTACAGGATGGATGACTGAAGAGATAAAGCAAGGATTAAAGCCGATGTTTCCTTTTGGCAGGATTGGTGAGCCAAAGGATGCAGCTAGACTCATAAAGTTTTTAGTAAGTGAAGAAGCAGAGTGGATTACGGGGCAAGTGATTCATTCGGAAGGTGGATTTAAAAGGTAAAAAGAAGGCATCTCCTTCCGGTGAGATGCCTTCTTTCTAATCTTTCTTCAATCTTCGTGCAACACCATTCCCTAAAGATTGTAATCCTTGAACGAGGATAATTAAAATAAAGACGGTTGCATACATTACTTCAGGTTCATAGCGTAAATGTCCGAAGCGATATGCCAAGTCCCCTAGCCCGCCAGCGCCTACAAGACCAGCCATCGCTGTTGCGCCAATTAAGCCGATTGTTGCGATCGTTAATCCGAGCACAAGAGATGGGCGTGCTTCTTTAACCATGACGTGCCAAATAATTTTTATAGTAGAGACTCCCATTGCTTGGTAAGCTTCAATAACACCACGATCCACTTCTAGTAAAGCTGTCTCCATTAAGCGTGCAATATAAGGAGCTGTGAAGACGACAAGTGGTACGATAACACCTTGCACGCCAATGGATGTTCCCATTAGAAACTTCGTAAAAGGTAAAATGAAGAATAATAGAATGATAAATGGAAGAGAGCGAATGACATTAATAACTGTATTAAGAATAGGATAGATAAGTTTATTTTCTCGCTGTCCACCAGGTCTCGTCAAAACAAGTGTAACGCCGAGCGGTAATGCGATAAGGATAGAGATAAGTAATGAAATAGATGTCATTTGAAATGTTTGAATTGTTGCTTCCCATATGACTTTACCCCATTCATCCAAAAAGGACTTGTTTTCCATAGTCTGTTTTCCCTCCCTCTACGATGATACCTTTCTCTTGTAAGAATGCTAAAGCACGGTTTACTTCATTTTTTTCACCTTGCATATGAACGACAAGTTTCCCATATGCCTCATGTTTTAACTGCGTAATATTACCGGATAAAATATTTGGATATACTTGGTAACATTTTGTAGCGACAGCTAGTGCTGGTTCTCCTGAAGAACTTCCTATAAAAGAAAGTGTTACAATTTCACCAGTAGTTTGTAGTTCTTTTTGTACTTCTTCTGGAATTTTAGCTGCAAATGCGCTATTTACAAACTTCTTCGTTGTTACATGTTGTGAGTTTGTGAAAATATCTTTTACAGTCCCGCTTTCGACTACAGATCCATGCTCCATAACGGCAACCTGGTCACAAATACGCTGGATGACATTCATTTCATGTGTAATGAGTAAAATCGTAATTCCAATTTCTTCATTAATTTTTAGTAATAAATCAAGAATAGAATCAGTTGTTTCTGGATCTAATGCACTCGTTGCTTCATCACTTAATAAAACCTCTGGTTCATGTGATAGTGCACGAGCGATGGCAACACGTTGTTTCTGGCCGCCAGAAAGTTCGCTTGGATAAGCATCTTTACGGTTAAAAAGATCCACGATGCATAAATATTTTTCTACTCTTTTTTCAATTTCCTCTTTTGGAATGCCAGCAAGGCGTAACGGCAATGCGATATTTTCATAAACGGTAACAGTTTTAAGTAAATTGAATCCTTGAAAAATCATTCCGATTTTTTGCCTCGCTTTTGCTAGTTCTTTTGTTGATAAAGTGGTTAAGTCTTGGTTGTTTACGATGATGTTTCCTGTCGTTGGTTTTTCTAATAAATTTACACAGCGAATTAATGTGCTTTTACCAGCGCCGCTATACCCAATGATTCCAAATACCTCGCCTTTTTCTACTTTAAGGGAAGTAGACTTAAGAGCCTCAACAGTCCCTTTTTTTGTTGTAAATACTTTGGAGACGTTTTTTAATTCAATCATTATCGTCAGCTCCTACCAAGATGGTAAAACTGAACCATCAAATTTTTTCTCGATAAATTCTTTTACTTCTTTAGATTGATAAGCTTTCTTTAATTTACTTACAACAGCATCATCTTTATTTTCAGTACGAACAACGACCCAGTTCACGTATGGTGAATCTTTTCCTTCGCGGAAAATGGAATCTTTCGCTGGATTTAGTTTTGCACCTAATGCAAAGTTTGTGTTAATTGCAGCTGCTTTCACTTCACTTAATTGCGTTGGTAATTGAGAAGCTTCTAATTCAACAATCTTTAAATTTTTCGGGTTTTCAATTACATCCTTTGCAGTCGCTTTTTCTGTAGCCTTTGGATCAACTTTTAAAACCCCTGCTTTTTCAAATAATTTTAAAGCTCGAAGTTCATTCGTTGGGTCATTTGGTACAGCGATTGCATCGCCCTCTTTTAATTCTTTTACATCTTTTAAGCTTTTAGAATATACGCCCATTGGGAATGTTACTGTTGAAAATACTTCAGTTAATTTCATATTGCGTTCGGTTTTAAATACATCTAAATATGATTTCGTTTGATAGCTATTTACATCAAGACTTTTTTCATCTAACGAAACGTTTGGTGCTACGTAATCATTAAATATTTTTATATCAATGTCGAGACCGTCTTTTGCCGCAACTTCTTTAACCTTCTCAAAAATTTGTTCATGTGGTCCACCTGTTACACCGACAGTAATCTTTTTCTCGTCTAATATTTTTACATCTTTATCTGAATTTGCGCCACATGCGCCTAATAATAATACTGCTCCGCTTACAATGCTCAATAATACTTTCTTCATCTATAATGCCCCCTTAATATACGTTCCAAAATAAAAAGCACCTCTCAAAATAAGAGAGGTGCCGAATAGACGAAATAGGTTCCTCTCTTATCTTCCAAAACGAAAACTCGTTTTGCAGGAATTAGCACCTTAGCTTATACGTTATAAGCTCGGTTGCCGGGCATCATCGGGCCAGTCCCTCCGCCACTCTTGATAAGAGTATGTATATGTAGTTTTTAAATATGGTACTAATAGTAAATCTTACAAAAGGAATTGTCAATGTTATTTTCTGAATATATTTTATTTTAAGGTAATCGAAACGTTTCCTTTCTTATGGCCCATTTCTACATACGTATGGGCTTCTGCAACTTCTTCTAATCGGTAAGTTCTATCAATAACAGGTTTTAGCTTTTCTGTTTCAACTAGTTGTTTTAGTAGGTTCATATCTTCTTTACTGACCTTTGCCATCATTCCGTTAACAGATACATATTTTCCATTAGGCATTAATGCGTCTGTACAAAGAGACTTTTTATACTTTCCAACTGCATCAAATATAATATCGTAGTGCTCGCCCTGCTTAGTAAAATCTTCTTTCGTATAATCAATTACTTTATCAGCCCCTAAAGATTGCACTAGTTTAAAATTTGAATTACTACAAACAGCTGTAACGGTCGCGCCGAAATATTTAGCAAGTTGTACAGCAGCTGTTCCTACTGATCCAGATGCGCCGTATATTAGCACTTGTTGCCCCCTTTTTATCCGGGCCTTTCTTAGGAAATGTAGTGCCGAAGTTCCGCCAAAGGGAATAACTGCTGCTTCCTCATACGTCACATTATTAGGTTTTAATGCTATCAATCCACTTTCATGCACGCATGTGTATTCGGCATAACCACCAAGGTTTAGTTCTGTTAATGCAAAAACCGGGTCTCCTTTTTTAAATTGAGTTACATCTGTTCCAATTTCTTCGATTTCACCAGATAACTCTACGCCGAGTATAGGTTTTCTCGGTTTTCTAAAACCTAATATGATCCGCATAGGAACCCAAAATAAGAGGGGACTATTAAAGCCACGTATTCTACAATCTCCAGTCGATACACTTGTTGCGCGAATTTTAACTAATACTTCGTTCTTTTTAGGTTTAGGTTTTTCTACATTTTGAAGCTGGAGAACGTTTGGTGGTCCATATTGTGTACAAATAATCGCCTTCATAATAACCTCCTGAAATGAGTTGTTATTATTTACATCATATTTAAGATCTTCATTAAACATGTCGCTATATAGAGAATATAGATTAAAAATTATATAGATTTCATAGGAAAAGAGGTGATATTATTTTGGGAAAGGGGGCGACATTATGAAAAAAATTATTTTTGTTTCAAGTTTAGTACTTGCAATCAGTCTAGGGGTAGGGTGTAGTAATGAAAAAACAGCAAAGACGGATGAGCCGAAAAAAGAATCAGTTCAAAAAGAAAAGGAATTAGCAGCGAAGGATGTTTTCAAGAAAACGAACGAAGCTTTTAAAAATGAAGAGCATGTAACGATGACATATGGTGTAGGGGTAAAAGCTGAGGGAACAGAGATGGACATATTAAAGGCTAAGATGCAATTAGAGCCAAAGACAAAAAATTCTCGTTCTGAAATGAATATTTCCGGTACAGATGTTGTAGTGTATACTGTGGATGGTAAAGTTGCTGGTGAGGTAAAAAACCCTAATACAGGAGAAGTTATAACCGTACCAGAGGAGCAATTAAACGCTGGTGGAATGAAAGCGACTCAAGATATTATAGATAAGTTAGAAGTACCGGAAGTAGTTTTAGATAAAATGAAGATGGAGAAAAGCGGAGATAAATATAAACTGAAATTTACATTAAAAGGGCAAGAAACAGAAAGTATGTTAACTAGCATGGATGAAACGCAGAAGAAAATGTTACAAGCACAAAATGCGAAGATAGAAGAAGTGGATGCAGAATATATCATTACAAAAGATTTTAAATATGAATCAGCAAAGATAGACATGATTATGAGTAGTAATGGCAAGGATAAAGCACACATTATTACGAACGCAAAATATACGTCGTACGAAAAGTTTGACCCAATAAAATTGCCAGCAGCAAAGTAATAGTTTCGATGAGGGGGGACCTAAAATAAGGACCCTCTTTTTTGTATACTTTCTTCATAGGAAAATAGGTACAATATGAAGAGGAAAAGATGTAGAAGAGGAGAGTGTCATTTGAAAAAAAGAAAGATGACGGTGGTCATTGTAGCTTATACAGTGTTGCTTGCAACATCTGTAAATACATATAAAGAGCAACTAAAGCACCCTATTATGAGCGATGTAGGAAAGTTGCTTCCAACGAAAATTAAACGTGTTGAACATGCTGAGGATGAACGTTCATTAAAACAGGTGGTGAAAGATGCAAATACTTCCGGAGAGAAAATTTCCATTGCAGGTATGCAACATAGCCAAGGCGGACAGACGTACTATCCGAACGGTACGATGCTTGATATGAAAGAGTATAATAAAATATTAGCATTCGATCCAGAGAAGAAGCGGATTACAGTTCAAAGTGGTGTCACGTGGAATGATATCCAGAAGAAAATTAATCCATACGGTCTTGCAGTTCAAGTGATGCAATCTCAAAACATTTTTACTGTTGGTGGTTCATTAAGTGTAAATGTACATGGGCGTGATATTCGTCATGAAGCATTGATTGATACAGTAGAGTCATTTAGATTGTTAATGGCAGATGGCACGGTACGTAATATAAGTAGAGAAGAAAATGCAGAGTTATTTCCATATGTCATAGGTGGTTACGGGTTATTTGGTGTCATTTTAGATGTGACATTAAAGCTAACTGATGATGAATTATATGAAATGCATACGAGAATGATAGACTATAAAGAATACACGTCTTACTTCAAAGAGAAAGTGAAAAAAGAAGAAAATGTTCGTATGCACTTAGCACGTATTTCTGTTGCTCCAAACTCATTTTTAAAAGAGATGTATGTGACGGATTATGCATTGACACAAAATCAAAATATGAGAGAAGAGTACAGTGAATTAAAAGAAGAAAATATTATAGCTGCGCCGAAATTTTTGCTTGGATTATCACGTTATAGTGATTGGGGAAAGAATACATTTTGGGATATACAAAGAAGTTATTTTGAACGTACAGATGGACAGTTTGAGACGCGGAATAATGTTATGAGATCAGATAGTACTTTTATGGAATATGAAAATCCGAACCTTACAGAAGTGCTACAAGAATACTTTGTGCCTATAGATTCCTTCACGGAATATATAGATGATTTACGTGCCGTATTAAGTGAAGAAGAACTGAACTTGCTCAATATTACGATTCGTTACGTGGAAAAGAATGAAAATGCAGTTTTATCCTATGCAAAAGATGATATGTTTGCACTGGTGCTTTTAATTAACCAAGGACGCTCCGAGAGTGAGGTGAAGAAAACAGAGGATGTCATTCGGAAGATGATTGATGTTACTTTAAAACATAACGGTAGTTATTATTTACCGTATTATTCTTATCCAACGAAAGAACAGCTAAAGAAAGCATATCCTCGTATAGAAGAATTTCTTCAGAAGAAGAAGGAAGTGGATCCAGAAGAGAGATTTGTGAATTTATTTTATAGGGAGTATACGAAATGACATATAGAAGATTTGTAGCCTCACAAAGCATCATTATGATGGCAGGAAGTATGGTATTTCCTTTTTACATTTTATTGCTTCGGAATGTTGGAAATAGCTTCTCACAGTTTGGGTGGGCTTATGGCTTATTTGCATTAACTTCAGCACTTGTATATCCGTTAGTAGGGAAGGCGTCTGATAGAGTAGGTGATCAAAAATTATTAATAATATACGCTTGGTCCATGGCGATATTAATGCTTTGTTTTCCAATTGCAACGGAAGTCTGGCATGTGTATATTCTTCAAGTTGTAATGGGAGTTTTAGGTGCTGTGCAGCGTAATACTGAGAAAACGTCGTTAGCACGAAAGGTTGTGCAGGAAAAGGCTGGTTATGAGATTGGAAAATACCATGTGTGGACATCAATTGGAGGCGCAGTAGCGATTATTGTAACGGGGTATTTAGTAGATTTCTTTACGATTGGTACGATTTTTTATATTGCATCTATCTTATATGTAGTAAGTGGAGTTGTATTAAGTAGTAAAAAAATATAACCATTCCTATTTTTACCTAAATACCCTTTGTTTGTTATACTAAAAGGGAAGACAAAAGAAAAGGGGACATTGCCTTTGATGAAATTTTTAGTTTTAGCTATTCTCACTTTGTTTTTGATTCCATGGACAAGAAGCGGTAGTAAACTTCGAGCAGTGGATAAGAAGGGGGATGAGAAGGTTGTAAAGGGTAAGAAATCATCCATTTTAGTTATTCCTGTTTTATTTTGGATAGGTATTGCAATCTATGAATATTTTTGGCTAATTGATGATCGAGCAGATTCGATTCTTACTCATTATTCTGTTGCAGTAGCAATTTTAATTGGGCTTGTTTTATTTTCACAAGATCAGATAGGGAAATTAGAAGGTACATTAAAAGGTCTTCTAATGTTTGTTTTACTTGCAAGTTACGGCTATTTTGGTTATTTGCACGATATAGTAATCACGCAAAAGAAATATGATTCTGTTGTTAAGGTAGAGAAAGATATTTCAGAGCCATTTACTGAAAATGATCAGCCGTTTACAGTGCCGCCAAAGACAGCGGAGAATAAGATGAAAAAAGTATTTGGGGATATTCCGAAAGTAGCTTATTTTGAGCTAGGAGAATTAACGCCACAAATGGTAAACGGTGAGGCTTTATATGTAGCGCCGATTGAAGTTTCAGGGTTTTTTAAAGCACGTAAAGCTGAAACAATTCCAGGGTACGTAACGATGTCAGGTACGAACCCTGATGCCGAAGCGAAACTGCATCTCGGTTATAAGATGAAATACGTGCCAAGCATGTTTTTCGGGAATAATTTAGAGCGTGTCGTACGAAATTCCGAACCAAATTTAATCTTTAAGGGGAAACCTAAATTTGAAGTTGATGATAAAGGGAAACCGTATTATACAATGACATATGGTGAATTTATTTCAGGGAGATCTGGATTTGAGGTAGAGGGTGTTGTTGTAGTAGATGCACAAACAGGTGAAGTGAAAAGATATGATAAAGGAAAGGCACCTAAATTTGTTGATGGTGTATTGAATCATGAGACCGCATCTACATTAAATACGTATTTCGGTAAATATATTCACGGATTTTGGAATACAAAATTCTCGCAAACTGATATGAAGATTCCGACTGAGTGGGGGACGAAAGAAGGAGTGACACCAATCTTCGGTAAGGATGGAACGCTATATTACTTTACTGATTTCACCTCTCCAAAAGAAGGAGTAGATTCTGCGTTAGGTTATTCACTTATTGATGCACGTACAGGTAAGTTGTATTACTATAACGGAAAAGAAGTAAAGGGAATTATGGATGGTTCAGCTGCTTCAGAAGTGGTGGATAATTCCTTTAAAAGAGAGAAATGGCATGGAACGATGCCGGTTATTTATAACGTGTACGGTAAACCTTCTTGGATTGTACCTGTTATTGATGACGGGGGATTAGTACGTGCTCATACTGTCATCTATGCTTCTAATGCAAAAATATTTGCAACAGGTTCGACGCAAAAAGAAGCTCTTGAGAATTATAAAAATGCGCTAAGCGGGAGTGGAGATTCATTTAGACCAACTTCGAGTGGAAAAGAAGCGCAAAAAGAAGGTATTGTACAGCGAGTATATAAAGAAAAATCAGGTGAAAATACAATTGTGTACGTACTGTTAGAAAATGAACAAAAAGTATTTATGATACCTGCGAAAAAATTCCCATATGCTATGTTTACAGAAGTGGGAGATCCAATTCAAATCACATACTTAGATACAGGAGAAGCGATGTCTTCCGTATCTAAATTTACAAATAGCAACTTGAAAAAGTAAAGCGATAGAATTTCTATCGCTTTTTTTTTACATTATGAAAGAGGAAAATGCGCTATACTTGACGTATGTTTATGTTGTAACTATAATTGTTACGATTCATTATGTATACGAAAGGGTGAATGGAAAAAGTGAATGAAGTTAATCACGAAATATGTAAACCTGTAAAGATGAACAGGTTATGGATGATTCTTGTATTAGGAACACTTACGGCAATTGGGCCGTTATCTATTGATATGTATTTGCCTTCGTTACCGAAATTAACGGATGATTTACAAACGGGTGCATCCCTTGCGCAGCTTACGTTGACAGCATGTTTACTTGGGCTTTCAGTAGGACAATTATTTGTCGGTTCAATTAGTGATATTTACGGAAGGCGCAAACCTCTTATTATGGCTCTTATTATTTATGTTGCTTCTTCATTACTTTGTGCTGTAGCACCGTCTATTTGGACTTTAGTGCTTTTACGTTTCTTACAAGGCGCTTCGGGCTCTGCTGGTATCGTTATATCCCGTGCAATGGTAAGAGATATGTACTCAGGTTCTGAAATGACGAAGTTTTTCTCATTACTTATGTTAGTAAACGGAGCAGCACCTATTTTGGCCCCGATTATCGGGGGGCAATTATTACAGTTTACAACGTGGCGTGGTGTCTTTATCGTTCTTGGAGCAATTAGTGTATTTATGTTAATCTCGGCTACTTTCGTATTACGTGAAACATTACCTCCTGAAGAAAGAGAGACAGGTGGTTTGTCAGGAACATTGGCGACATACGGAAAGCTTCTGAAAGATCGCTTGTTTATGGGATATGCATTGTCACAAGGATTAGTAACAGCGGCAATGTTTGCCTACATTTCGGGATCACCATTTGTGTTGCAAAATATATACGGGGCATCACCACAGCAGTTTAGTTTATTCTTTGCGATTAACGGTATCGGTATTATTATTGCCAGCCAAGTTACTGGTCGTTTAGCAGGAAAAGTGAATGAGAAAACATTATTTGTTTCCGGTATTATTATCGCCGCTGTTGGTGGCTTATCTCTACTACTTACAATCGTATTAGGAATAGGTTTCATTGGTGTTTTATGCTCGTTATTCCTTGTTGTATCAAGTGTTGGGGTTGTATCGACAACCGGCTTCTCGTTAGCAATGAGAAATCAAAAACAAGCGGCAGGAACAGCATCAGCTTTACTAGGCTTATTACAGTTTATTTCAGGGGCACTTGTTGCACCATTAGTAGGTATTGGTGGAAGTAATACGGCATTGCCGATGGGTATTGTGATAGCTCTTTGTGAAATTGGTGCTGTATTATGTTATCTATTTATGGCCAGAAGAAGTGAAAAGCAGTTTGAACTGCAACAAAGACAAAATTTAGAAGCTTAAATTATAAAAAAGAGTTGATTCAAATATTTTTGAATCAACTCTTTTTTCATTTCTTTGAAATAACTCATACAGCTTTGTAAGGTGATGCAAAAGTTATTTGCATAAAGTGACGATACTGTGACAAAAATGTTGGTATATATATTAAGGTATCCTCTTAAGTGTAAAAAGTAGGGCGTTCTCGGTATAATAACAAGTGGAGATAAAAGAAACTATAGATAGAAGTAGATGTAGATAAAAGGAGAAAAAGAGATGAAGAAGGTTTTGGGTATTGCTGTAATGGGAAGTATGATTCTGCTAGCGGGGTGTAATGGAAATAAAGATACGAAAGAACCGAAAGAGAAGGTAGAGCAATCTACAGAACAAACAGAAGAGATGAAAGAATACCTTGCAGTACATGAAAAATATGATATAAAAATGAATAAAGAAATCAATAAAGCACTGCAGTTATTTGAAGTGGCAAAGGAAAAGGGCGGTAAGGAAATAACGAATGCTACATATAAAGAAGATGTGCAAAAAGTAACAACGAGCATGTTAGAAGATATTGATAATATACGTAAAGAAATTCATGTTCCGAAGTCGAAAGAGCAAGAACATGAGGTATATGTTGGTTTCTTGAATGAATCGGAACAAGCGATGAAAAAATTACAGAAGTTAGCTAAAGAAGAAGATTCATCATTAATTCGTGATATAGAAATTAATTTTGCAACAGCATCGACATACTATAAACGTTTTCAAACAGAAACGAAAAAATAACCTTGCACATGCAAGGTTATTTTTTCTTCTTACCATCACCATCTTCATCTTCGTATACTAACACTTTCTGCTCTTCGTGAAATTCGGAAATAGTTTGTCCGGTAATATTATCGAAGGGTGTGTAAAAAGAAGTAACGCTTTTCTTTTTAATGAAAAGTTTATAAAATCCAATGATAACAAGTATGACAATTGTTAATGGCAGTCCTATAGTTGCTAGAAGTAAGGAATCCATCATATAGCTCCTTTAATATCATTTCTTTATATTATAAACAAAAAACTGCGATTTAGATAAATGGCCTCATTAAAAACTGATTTTTCTAAATATATCCAATTTGATTGACTTTTCATTTTTTCAGAATTATAATTCGAAATATACAATTTGAACCAAATAATAATATAGCAATTTACTTATCCAGAGAGGTAGAGGGACTGGCCCTATGACACCTCAGCAGCGGGTTCTGTAATAGGAACACCGTGCTAATTCCAGCAAGCAAGTCTTGAAAGATAAGTGATGGGCCTTTGTTTATTAAGCCTTGATCTTATTTTTTAAGATCAAGGCTTTTTGTATTCTAAAAAGAGAAAAGGGAGTAATGGAAAAAGTACGTTCATAAAACTAAGTAAATATATATGTTTAGGGGGTTATTGAAGTGTATGTAATTAAAAAATTATCGGTTATGGTGTTCACACTATGGGTTATTACGACAGTAACATTTCTAATTATGCATATCATTCCGGGAGATCCATTTTCATCAGATGCAAAAATCTTTCCTGAAGAAGTGATTCAAAACATGAGAGCGAAGTATCACCTTGATGAACCGTTGTGGAATCAATATGTTGCTTATTTAGACGGTGTAGTTCATTTTGATTTTGGTGAATCTGTTCAATCAACCGGGCAAGGTGTATCAGAAATTATAACAACTGGCTTTGGTCCATCAGCAATTATTGGTCTACAAGCACTTGTTATTTCATTGTTAGTCGGAATTGCTGCAGGTACATTTGCTGCTCTATATCATGGGAAAGTAATTGACTATAGTGTGAGTTTGCTCGCAATTCTCGGTATTTCTATTCCAAGTTTTATTTTAGCACCACTATTTATACAAGTATTCGCTATTCAATTTGAGCTTTTACCAGTAGCGTCTTGGGGAACATTCGAACATACCGTATTACCATCTTTCGCATTGGCGTTAGGTCCAATTGCGGTTATTACAAGGTTTGTTCGTTCTAATATGATCGAAGTATTGCAGAGTGATTATATTAAGCTAGCAAGAGCGAAAGGCATACCAATTAAGAAGATTATTATAAGACATGCTCTTCGAAATGCGATTGTTCCAGTACTTACATTTGTTGGACCGTTAATGGCTGGACTTTTAACAGGGACTTTCGTTATTGAAAAAATCTTTTCAATTCCTGGCCTAGGAAAATATTTTGTAGATAGTATTTTTAACCGAGACTATCCGGTGATTATGGGAACAACAATCTTCTATAGTGCATTATTAATTACTTGTATCTTCATTACAGATATTATTCACCGCATTGTTGATCCGCGTATTCGTTCTATTACATAAGGAGGGGGGATATTTAAATGGGAGCTTATGAAATTAATGAACAGTTATTAACGAAAGAAGAGAAAAAAGAATTAACGATAAATAAAAATCAGCAAACGATTAGCAGAAAGAAAGAAGTGTTTCGTAAGTTTATATCGAATCCAATCGCAGTTTTAGGAACAGTGACGTTATTGCTAATTATTGTTTTCTCGCTTATTGGCGAAAGTTTAACTTCATTTACTGCGAGTGAACAAGTAAAAGAGGCAACAAATTTACCGCCGAGTAGTGAACATTGGTTTGGAACAGATGATCTAGGGAGAGATATTTGGGCACGTACTTGGGCTGGTGGGAAGATTTCACTAACAGTTGGATTAGTAGCAGCTGCCCTCGATATAGGGATTGGTGTACTGATTGGTGGATTTAGTGGATATGTGAGAGGGCGTAATCGCCTTGGAACGTTAATTGATGAGTGGATTATAAGAGGAATTGAAGTATTATATGGCATCCCATATTTACTAATTGTTATTTTACTATTAATTGTTATGAAACCAGGTCTTTTCACCATTATTATCGCCCTTGCATTAACGGGATGGATTGGAATGGCTCGTCTCATTCGAGCACAAGTATTGTCTTTAAAACAACGAGAGTTTGTTATTGCAGCAGAGCGATTAGGTACATCACATATGAAAATTATATATGGGCATTTAATTCCGAATTTAACAGGGATTATTATCGTCAATTTATCATTTACAATTCCAGCAGCTATTTTTTCAGAATCATTTTTAAGCTTTATAGGACTTGGGGTACAATCACCAGCGGCAAGTTGGGGGACGATGACGAATGATGCACTCGGGACATTATTGAGCGGAGAATGGTGGCAGCTATTTTTCCCGGCAATCATGATTGCACTCATTATGTTCGCATTTAATGCAATTGGTGATGGTTTGCAAGATGCAATTGATCCAAAAATCGTAAAACGGAATCGAAAGGAGAAAAAACATGGGACAGCTCTTATCTTTAGAAAACGTAACGTTAGCCGTTGAAAAAGAGAATAGTAAGCAAGCAATTGTGAAACATGTTTCCTTTTCTATTAACGAAGGTGAAATAGTTGCACTTGTAGGAGAAAGTGGTTCAGGAAAAAGTGTTACAGCACAATCCATTATCGGCTTGAATCAAGAATCAATTCATATCGATGATGGAAATGTATCTTTCCAATCAAAGGAATTAACGAATTTACAAGAATTAGAATGGAATCAAATTCGCGGAAAAGATATTTCCTTTATATTTCAAGATCCGCTTTCATCTTTAAACCCAACGATGAAGGTAGGCAAACAAATTACAGAAGTAATTTTGCAACATGGGGAAAAATCGAAAAGAGAAGCAAAGGGAATTGCGATTAACTTGCTAAAAGATTTAGGGATACATGAAGCAGAGAAACGCTTTGAGCAATACCCACATCAATTAAGTGGGGGGATGAGGCAACGTATTTGCTTAGCAATTGCATTTGCTTGTCATCCAAAGCTTGTAATTGCAGACGAGCCGACAACAGCGTTAGATGTAACGATTCAGAAACAAATTATGGGGCTATTAAAAGAAAGAAAAGAAAAACAAAATACGAGTATTTTATTAATTACACATGATTTGGCACTTGTACGTGAAGTAGCTGATCGAGTAGTTGTTATGTACGGGGGACGTGTTGTTGAAAAAGGAACGATACAGGAGGTAATAGGTTCTCCTAAACATCCATATACGAAAAGCTTATTACAAGCAATTCCGAATATGGATGATTCCGAAAAGGTATTACGTGCTATAGAAGGAACGACACCTTCCATTGAAACATTAAATAGCTTTGGTTGTCCTTTTGTAAATCGTTGCCCAGTAGCGATAAAAGAATGTATTCATCGTTTCCCAGAGAGAACAACATATTCTAAGGAGCATAGTTCACATTGTTGGCAGCATGTTCTAGAGCATAATAAAGCGAAATCAAAAGAGAAGGTGAATGCCTCATGACGACAGATTTAATTACTGTAAAGCAAGTAACGAAAACATATGGAAGTAAAAGTAAAGAAATCACAGCGTTAAAAGACATATCACTTTCTATCCCGAAAGGAACAACACTTGGCATTATTGGTGAAAGTGGTTCAGGAAAAACAACACTTGGAAAGCTCATAGCGGGGATTGAGAGTCCAACGTCTGGTGAAATTAATTATAACGGTCAAGTTGTTCACACGCTGAAGTCAGCTCATAAGCGAGATTTTTTACAGAAAGTACAGTTCATTTTTCAAGATTCCACAGCTGCATTAAATCCGCGCTGGAAAGTACGCGATAGTGTAACGGAAGGTTATATTTCATTCGGTTTAGGTGATAAAGGGCTGAAGGATAAAGTAGCAGGTGATGCGCTAGAGCGTGTTGGATTAGATAGAAGATATATTGATCGATATCCGCATGAATTTAGCGGAGGACAACGTCAACGTATCGCTATTGCAAGAGCGTTATTGTGTGAGCCAGAAGCATTGATTCTTGATGAACCAATTTCAGCATTAGACGTTTCATTGCAAATTCAAATTGTACATCTGTTGCAAAAAATTCAAAAGGAACAAGGCTATACATATTTGTTTATCGCACATGATTTACCGATGGTTCACTATTTATGTGAAAAAGTGGCTGTTTTATATAAAGGAGAACTTGTTGAATCTGGAAATACGGACGAAGTATTCCGTAATCCACAACATTCTTATACAAAAACATTATTAGCATCAACACCAAAAATTTTAGGTTAAAGGAGAATGTAGGATGAAGAAGTTTTTACTGTTTATCATTATGACTGTTTTAGCAATTACTTCGGTCGCTTGCGGTAAGAAAGAGACGCAAAAGGCGAGTGCTGGTAAGGGAGAAGGCGATCGATTAGTAACGAATATTAGTAGTGATCCGTATACCCTTGATTCTGCCATTGCGACAGATAGCACGTCAGGTTATATAATTGGGCAGTTGTTTTCAAGTTTATATACGCAAGATAGTGATGGGAAATATCAAAATGAATTAGCAGAGAAAGAAGAAGTAAATGCTGATGGAACTGAATATACAATCCATTTGAAGAAAGATATTAAATGGTCAAATGGTTCTCCTATTACGGCAAATGATTTTGAATTTGCATGGAAGCGATTATTAAATCCGAAAACGGGTTCTATGAATGCGACAGAAATGTATTTTATTAAAGGGGCAGAGGCATATAATACTGGAAAAGGTGAAGAGGGACAAGTTGGTATTCAAGTCGTTGATCCTCAAACATTAAAGGTAACTCTTGAACATCCAGTTGCTTCTATTAAACAAAAATTAGCAAGCTCACTATTTATTCCATTATCTAAAAAGTCAATTGATGATAATAATAAATTAAAAACAGATCCAAAAGAGTTAATTACGAATGGGCCATTCACGTTAAAAGAGTGGAAGCATAACCAGGCAATTACAGTACAAAAAAATAAAGAATTCTACGATAAAAAGGTAACTCTAAAAGAAATTGAGTTTCGTATTATTCCAGACTCTAAAACAGCGTATCAATTATTTAAATCAAAAGAATTAGATTTACTAAGTAGCTTACCACAAGAGATGATTGAAAAAGAAAAAGGAAATAAAGAATATAAGCGTGTTGCAGGATTCTCATCTTATATTTACTCGTTTAACGTAGAAAAAGAGCCGTTTACAAATGCGAAGGTACGTAAAGCATTTTCATTAGCGGTTGATCGCAAATTTATCGTTGAAAAATTGTATAAAAATAATGCGCAAGAAGCATATGCATTCGTTCCAGAAGGAGCAAAAACACAAAGTGGCCGTGATTTCCGTAAAGAAAAAGGTGATTACGTTAAATTTGATCCAGCAGAAGCGAAAAAATTATTAGAAGAAGGTATGAAAGAACAAGGATGGTCTACATTACCTGAAGTAACATTAAAATTCACTACAGATACACAACATAAAAAAGTAGCAGAAGCAATGCAAGAAATGTTTAAGAAAAATCTTGGCGTAGATATTAAATTAGAAAATAAAGAGTGGAAGAGTTACATCGACACATACAAGCAAAGTGATTTCCAATTAGCCTATATGGGGTGGGGCGGCTCTTTATTAGATCCAATTACTAAACTAGATTTATATGCAGGTGATGGTCCGAATAACTATGCAAAATGGCATAATAAAGAATTTGACGCTTTAGTAAAAGAAGCAAAAGTTGAACAAAACGAAGATAAGCGTTTTGACTTATTGCATAAAGCGGAAGATATTATGTTTACAGATTCACCATTAATCCCAATTATTTTCCCAAGTGCTTCATATTTACAAAAACCATCAGTATCCGGTGTCCAATTCATTATCGGTTCTAGTCCAGAACTAAGGTACGCAAAAATTAAAAAATAAAGAAGTAGGCAACCGCCTACTTCTTTATTTTATTTCTCTTTTATATTCTTTTTTCGTTCCATCAGAGAAGACAACTTCTAAATCGAATTTTTGATAGTCTTTATCAAGTTTGAACACGTTCACTACTTGATCGATTACTTCTTGGTCAGCAGTATCTTTATCAAATTTTAATTCTTGTAGAAGTGGGCTTAATTTTGTGATAGCCTCGTCTCCTGTTAATTTTACATCTGCTTTATGATCTTCAATTTTTGCTTCCATTTTCTTATCAGCTGCTACATTTTTATAGTCTGCTTCGTAGTCTTTCTTTGTATCTTGGTAGTCTGCCTTTAAATCGAATTCATTGAAGTTTAGTTTTAAATCTGCAGGAGCCTCATTTTTTGCTTCTTCAGTCGTCTTTTTATTAGAAGTTGTGTCTTCTTTTGCAGGAGCTTTACATCCTGTTAATGCAGGTACTAGCATAAGAGCTAATAAAACTGATAGTAGAATTCTCATTATAAATTCCTCCTTATGTAAATTCGTTCTATACAAGTTTTTCCCAAAAACATGTAATTATGTATGTGTTGAAAATAAATTATTATCCTGCAGTCATAAGGGCTAATCCGCAATTTAAATCAAAAACGATTTGTATGTATATGGTAAATTGAAGTTGTGAGGGAGGGACTAAAATGCATGAAGAATATAAAGAGATAATAAAAAAATCAATTGAATATATAGAGAATCACTTACATGAGGAGCTTACAACAGAAAGAGTGGCATCTCACAGTGCAGTATCGATGTACCATTTTCATCGCATCTTTCAAAGATATGTTGGGATGAGTGTAACGGATTATGTTCGTAAGAGAAGATTAACTCATGCTGCACAAGATTTGGTCTCGACTGAAAGAGCGGTCATTAATATTGCAGTGCAATACGGTTTTTCCTCACAAGAGGCATTTACTAGAGCTTTTAAAAGAATGTTTCAATTACCACCAAAAAAATATCGAAAGTATTTCCAGTCATTTTATATAGAAAGAGAGGGGATTTCAATGGAAAAAGGTATACCGAAAGGATGGGTATTAAGTGGAAGTCATCCCGCTGAATATGAGATGGGTTTAGATTACGAAATTGCTCATCAAGGAAAAGTATCTGCATATATAAAAGCAAAAGAGAACGTTACGCACGGAGGATTTTCAACATTAATGCAAATGTTTCGAGCGGATAACTATGTAGGTAAGAGATTACGTTTAACAGCATTTATTAAGAGTGAGAATGTAAAAGATTGGGCAGGATTGTGGATGCGAGTAGATGGAAAAAATACGGAGCCGATTGCTATGGATAACATGCAAAATCGTCCAATTAAAAATACGAATAACTGGCAATCGTACTCGGTTGTATTAGATATAAAAGAAGAAGCACTTGGTATTGCATTTGGTGTTTTATTATCAGGAGAAGGTTGTGTCTGGCTAGATAGTATTCGATTTGATGAGGTGGATGGAAAAATTCCTGTAACGGATTTGGCAGAAAGTTTTTATAAAACTCTTCTAGAAGAGCCAATGAACCTGCAATTTGAAGAAATGGAAAAAGAATGAGATAAGGAGAAAATGTATGCTCCAATATGTAAAACTAATAAGTATTAGTTTAGTAGCGTCATCTTGTATTATGGGAATTAACTATTTAATTAGCTATCTTTGGTCAGGGCATATACCTTCTTTGACGTGGAAAACATATTTGATATTTGCATTTATATTTATTATGAGTTTTAGTTCAATACAAAAAGATGGGAAAGAGGATTGTTGACAATAGTCTTCTTCGCATTTCTTTAACACAAATGTTTATTCCTATATGTGGGATTATTTCCCGCAACATGCGTAGCGAATGGCTACTACAAAATAATATTTGCCGGAGTTAATTTAGAGAAAATATTATCTCATTATTATTTATTAGACTAGTTACACAATTAGTAGCGGGGCTCACTATAGGTATAAAAGAAATGATAAAGGACAGAGACCTTGTAATTAATGAAGTACACAGTAAAAAGGTATCCTTCAATTGGATACCTTTTTATTAGTACTTATTATTTTGCAACTTCTGCCCACTTGTAGTTAAATTCACCGCCGAAGTCAGTTGTTACAAGTCCTTTAATGAAAGAGCGTTGTAAGTAAGAGCGACCTTGTTGGTACAAAGGAGCGACAGCGCCATCTTGTAATAAGATTTTTTCAGCTTGTTTCATTGCTTCCCAGCGTGCTTTTTCATCGCCAGCTAAATCTGTTTTCACTTTATGAATTAGCTCGTCGTACTCTTTGTTAGAGTATTTATCAAAGTTATAAGCACTATCTGTTGTGAATAAATCTAAGAATGTAATAGGATCAGCGAAGTCAGGACCCCAGCCATCAATTCCGATTTCATAATCACCACTTAATAGTAATTTCAACTGTTGTTTACGTGGTTGTGGCTTTAAATTCACTGTTAATCCATCTAGATTCTTTTCCAGTTCACCTTTTAAATATTCGCCAGTCTTTTTAGCTAAAGCATTATCACTTGTTAATAGTTCAAGTGTTACTTTGTCAGTACTAAGTTCTTGCTTCGCTTTTTTCCAGTTTTCTTTCGCTGATTTCACATCATCTTTGACTAGGTTTCCGTTTTCTTTGCGGAAGTCAGTGCCCTCTGGGCTCTTTGCAAATTTCGCAGGAACCATTCCTTCAGCTGGAACAGCACCGTTATTTAAAATTGTTTCTACGTATGCTTTTTTATTCATTGCGCCGTTAATAGCAAGGCGTGCATGTTGATTTTTTAATACTTCATTTTTTTGATTGAGTCGTAAAAATTGAATGCCGACTTCAGCACGTTCTTTGAAGTTTGGATCGCCCTTATATTTATCAACAAACTCCGCAGTTAAAGCAACACGGTCAATTTGTCCTGAATCATATAAGTTAACTTCTGTAGACTTATCTTTAACGACATTGAAGTTGATTTCTTCTAATTTTACTGTTTTAGCATCCCAATAGTTAGGATTCTTCTTTAATTGGAAGCCTTGTTCGTGCTTCCAGTTATCTAATGTGAAAGCACCGTTGTAGATTAAATGATTTGTTTCTAAACCGTATTTATCACCTTGCGATTTTAAGTAATCTTCATTAATTGGTAAGAATGTTGCAAATGTCGTTAAGCTTAAGAAGTAGGGAACAGGACGGTCTAGTTGTACTTCTAAAGTTTTGTCATCAAGGGCTTTGACACCTAATTGATCAAGTGGTAATTGTTTTTGATTTATTTGTTTTGCATTCTTTATATCGAAGAATAAGAATGCGTATTCGGCAGCTGTTTCAGGATTTACGGCACGTTGCCAAGCGAAGACGAAGTCTTTTGCTGTAACAGGAGTACCGTTTGACCATTTCGAATCACGAAGATGGAATGTATATTTTGTTTTATCAGGACTAACGTCAACCGACTCAGCGACACCAGGAATTGGTTTATTATCTTCGCCCATTGCATATAAACCTTCAAAAACATTTCGCATTACGTTCATGGATTCCCCATCCGTTGCTTTTGCAACATCCATTGTTGGAATTTCTGAAGCGAATGATAAGTTAATTGCTTGTTTATCAGGTACTTTATCGTTTGCTTTCGCTCTGCTTGCATTATCTTTATTTCCCCCGCAAGCAGTTAGTAATAGACTTGCCCCTAAAACAGATGCAACAACAGGTACAACTTTTTTCTTCATTGTTCGTTCCTCCCTAAATGTGTTGTTCGTAACGTCATAATGTCCATGTCTTGAAGTAGCTATAGAAGGAGATAAAACCTATTATAAATATTTGTTTATAGGTAATCAGGTGTTCTATATGTATATACATGTTGAGCTATAATCTATCGTTATATGTTTCAACTTAGTAGACATTATATTTTGATGGTGAAATATTTTGTTTCTTTGATTATTTAGAATATTAACACTGGAAAGAACTATATGTCAATAATAAAAATAGAATGTTAATTTCTTAGAATAATATATTAAAAAAGTATATTCTCTTGTGTGAGAGAACCTACTTTTAATATATTTTGCTAAAAAAACAATTGGTGTGGGCTAATAATAAGTGGGGATGAAGACCCCCCACTTATTAAGGTTTTACTTTATTTTTCAATTTTTGCCCACTTGAAGTTTAATTGACCTGCAAAGTCTACTTGCACAATTCCTTTCACATAAGAACGTTCTAAATAAGATTCGCCTTTTTGGTAAAGAGGAGCGATAACAGAGTCTTTAAATAATATTTTCTCGGATTCTAGTAATGCTTCCCAGCGAGCTTTTTCATCACCAGCTAAAGTTGTTTTCACTTTTGCTATTGTTTCATCGAATTCCTTATTAGAGTAATGATCTAAGTTGTAAGGGTTATTCGTTGTAAACAATTCAAGGAATGTAATTGGATCAGCAAAGTCAGGGCTCCAACCATCAATTCCGATTTCGTAGTCACCTTTTAATAAGAGTGAAACTTGTTGTTTACGTGGTTGCGGTTTTATATTTACTGTTAAGCCCTCTAAATTCTTTTCTAATTGACCTTTTAGAAACTCACCAGTCTTCTTCTCAAGGTCACTGTCACTTGTTAATAATTCTAATGTTATCTTTTCAGAACCTAGTTCTTTTTTTGCTTTTTTCCATAATTCTTGTGCAGATTTCGTATCAACTTTTGTTAAATCGCCGTTTGTAGCACGGAAGTCTTTTCCATCAGGACCTTTTGCAAAGTTTTTTGGCACAAGACCAAAGGTTGGTGTAGAGCCATCATTTAATAACGTATTGACAAAGGACTTTCGATCAATCGTTTGATCAATTGCTTGGCGTGCAGAAACGTTTTGAAGTACTTTGTTTTGTTGATTCATACGTAAAAATTGTACCCCTACGTTCGGACGTTCTTTAAAATTAGCATCCTTTTTATATTTATCAACGAAGTCAGATGTTAGTTTTATACGGTCTAATTGTTTAGATTCGAATAAATTTACTTCTGTTGATTTTTCTTTTACGATGTTGAAATTGATTTCTTCGATTTTGACAGTATCTTTATCCCAGTAGGTAGGGTTTTTCTTAAATTTAAAGCTTTGTTCATGCTTCCAATCACTTAGTGTAAAAGCTCCGTTATACAAAATTGTATTATCTTCTAAAGCGTACTTATCACCTTGTGTTTTAAAGAATTCCTCGCTAATTGGTAGAAATGTTGGGAACGCCGTTAAGCTAATAAAGTACGGAACAGGACGCTCTAATTCTACCTCAAACGTATGGTCATCAACTGCTTTTACACCAAGTTGATCGGCTGGAAGCTCTTTGTTGTTAATTTGTTTTGCGTTTTTAATATCAAAGAATAAAAATGCATATTCAGAGGCTGTTGCTGGGTCAACAGCTCTTTGCCAAGCGAAGACGAAATCTTTCGCTGTAACAGGAGTACCGTTTGACCATTTTGAATCTCGCAGGTGGAATGTGTACTTCGTTTTATCGCCACTTACTTCATGGGATTTTGCAACGCCAGGGACAGGTTTGTTACCTTCACCAAGATTATACAAACCTTCAAATACGTTTCTCATTACTTGACCGGAATCAGTATCTGTAGCACGAGCTGTATCCATTGTTCGTATTTCAGAAGGTGAAGATAAGTTTAAAACCTGTTTACTAGGTGCCTCGTCTTTTGCATTTGCTCCGCTAGCTTCGTTTTTATAACTACCGCAACCAGTTAATAAAATACTTACTCCTACAACTGATGCGATACCGGGTACAAACTTCTTTTTCATTCGATTTTCCTCCTAAATAATTAATAAGATTGGATGATGATGAGGGAAATGAAAAAAAAAAAATCCCTCTTTTCTGATTGAGAAAGAGGGATTTTCACATACAAGTTATGTACCCGTATATAAACGAAGTCCCTCATTCTATCTTTCAAGCATAAAGCTTGCAGGAAGTGGCACAGTATTCAAAATGAACCTGCTGCCGAGGTTTCAAAGGGCCAGTCCCTCCACCTCTCTTGATACAATGAGTAAACGAATAAATTTTATTAATTTTTGTGTTTCTTTGATAATTCAAAATCTTACACCTTGGATAATGAAGTGTCAATCAAACGGAATATAGTTTAAATTTTCAGTTTTCTAAAGTGAAAAAAACCACTGCACATGGCAGTGGTTTTTCTACTAGAAGTTAAAGTTATCTGGATCTGGACCGACGCGATGATTTTCATTCAAAGCTTGAATTGCTTTCATATCATCCGAGCTTAATTCAAAATCGAAGATGTTTGCATTTTCAATAATGCGGTGCTCTTTAATTGATTTAGGAATCGTTACAACTTCATTTTGTAAATCCCAGCGTAAAATAACTTGTGCAGTTGATTTACTATATTTTGTCGCAATTTCTTGTAATGTTGGATGATCCAGTAGTTGCCCTTGCATTAATGGTGACCAAGCCTCGAGCTGGATGTTATGTTTTTTACAGAAAGCATGTAATTCTTCTTGTGCTAAACGAGGGTGGTATTCCACTTGGTTGACCATTGGCTTAATTTCAGCAATTTCAAATACGTCTTGTAAGTGGTGAATGTGGAAATTACTCACACCGATAGCACGAACGCGACCATCTTTATAAAGCTTTTCTAACGCTTTCCATGATTCAGTATATTTCTCTTTTACAGGCCAATGTACTAAATATAAATCTAAATATTCTAGGCCTAATTTCTCTAATGTAGTTTCAAATGCTTGAAGTGTTGTTTCATAACCTTGATCGCTATTCCATACTTTTGAAGTGATAAATAGCTCTTCACGAGGAATACCAGATTCGCGAATTGCTTGACCAACGCCTTCTTCATTTTGATAGATTGCTGCAGTATCGATGCTGCGGTATCCGTTTTTAATAGCTGCTTTTACAGAATCAATTACTTCTGATCCGTCCTCTACTTTAAACACACCTAAACCGAACCAAGGCATTTTTACACCATTATGTAATGTTGTATAGTCTTTTAAACTTGTTAAATTCATATTATTTCCCCCTAGCTTTTTTATTTGTTGCTTCAACTGCTTGTTGAATGACTTCTGAAAAATTATTTTCATATAGAACTTTTAAGCCTTCAGCAGTTGAACCTCCTGGTGTTGTTACTTGTTCTCGGAGCATAGCTGGATCTTCGTTTTGTTGGAGCATAGCGGCAGAACCAGCAATCATTTGAATGACAAGGTGGTTTGCCGTTTTCTCATCAATTCCATAGTTTTTCGTCGCTTCAATTAAACCTTCAGCAAAGTGATAGAGAAAAGCAGGTGCACTACCAGTAATGGCGGTAAGTTGATGAACTTCCTCTTCAGTACAAAACTGTGAGGTACCAATACCTTTTAAAAGGAGTTGTAGCGTTTCTTGATGCGTTTCACCTACGGAATGTCCCGTCGTATATAAGGAGATGGACTTTCCGATTTCGGCAGCTGTATTTGGCATAATCCAGGCAACAGGTGTCCCTTGAGGAAGCCTTTTTTCTAAATAAGATGGTCCAATCCCGGCAGCAACGGTCACAACGAATTGCTCAGTTAGAAGAGGAGATAACTCCTGTAATAACTGTTCATGTGCAGCTGGTGGCATTGCTAAAACAATCGTATCAACGGATGTAATATGCTGCTTCCAGTCTGTAGTGATGGACACATTATATCGCCCTTGTAATTGTTCTAGTTTTTCTATGTTGCTTCGGTTGGAAACGATAATTTCTTCGATATATTCTTTACTCGTTTTAAGTAACCCGGAGAAGATAGCTTCTGCCATACGACCGGCACCAATAAATAAAATTCGATGTTTAGTAAGCATATCCTTTATTCCCTTCTAGTAGAGATATGTTATAAAAAACGATACCATTTTTAAGAGAATTTTGTAAAAAGAAAAGACTTACCGTATATGGAATAGATAATGAGGGGGTTTTTGAATAAGGGAATTCATGATAAAAATAAGAGGAGTTCCTTATACTGGTGATATGGAATTTATTACACATCTGGGGAGAGATAAATATGGTTAGAAGTCCACTTTTTTTACTCATTTCTAGTATTATTTGCGTATTGGTTGGATTTTACATTCAATCGAGTTATATTGAAATTTTCGCATCGGTTATGGGGATTGTTAATGTTTGGTTATTAGCAAGAGAAAAAGTATCCAACTTTTTATTTGGTATGATTACTGTTACGTTATTTCTGTATATTTTCATTATACAAGGTTTATATGCAATGGCAGTATTAGCAGTCTTTCAATTTATATTTAATGTATATGGTTGGTATTATTGGATTGCACGTAGTGGGGAAGAAGAGGTAAAAGCAACTGTTCGTTTAGATTTAAAGGGGTGGACCTTTTATATAATTTTTATTTTAGTTGCTTGGGGCTATTATCAAGTCCGTTATTTAGAATCAACAAGTCCATATTTAGACGCTTTAAATGCTGTATTAGGATTAGTAGCTCAATTTATGCTAAGTCGAAAAATCTTAGAGAACTGGCATTTATGGATTTTGTATAACGTAGTTAACATTGTAATTTATATTTCCACTGGTTTATATGTCATGCTAATATTAGCTGTTATTAATCTCTTTATATGTGTAGCTGGTTTGCTAGAGTGGAAGAAGAACTATAAAGGACAAGTGCGTGTAAATAATTATATTTAGAAAATAATTAAAATCGAAAAAACCCCTGGGACACATATGCCTCAGGGGTTTTTAATAGAATATAAGTTTATGCTTTTGTTAGACCAAGTAATACAGCGCCGCCGATAATTAAAACACTACCTAGTGCAATAAAGATCAATTGACGTTTTGTTTTCTTTTCACCTAAGAAGACAATCGCACCGAATGTCGAGATAACGATTCCAGTTTGAGATAATGGGAAGCTTGTCGCTACTCCGACACGTGGTAATGAAAGAAGTAAGAATAAGTTTCCTGTTCCCCAAAGTAAACCAGATAAAGCATTACGAATTGCATATTTGTTAAATGGCTTATGTTTAGATGTCAGTACAACCGCACCGACAAACATACCAACTGCTTGTGGTAAAATAGCAGACCAACCATCAATGTTATACCAACGAATAATAATTACATATACAAGATAGCCGAAAGTAGAAACAATTAGAGTAAGAAGTCCTTTTTTCAATTGTCCTGGTGGCTGTGCATTTTCTTTATCATCTAATGATGTGAATACAACACCAACTACGATTAATAGGATTGCAATCGTTCCCATAATGATCGTTGTTGTAGTAGTCCACTCGCGGAAAGCGATAACTCCAAAGATAGAAGTTGCAACAAGTTGCATACCAGTAGAAATCGTTACAGTAGTAGAAACACCTAACTTTTCAACTGTTTTTAATTGGTTTACTTGTCCTAAAGCCCAGAATAAACCTGAAATAAAACCAACAATCAAGATTGTCATTGTTAAAGCTGGTTGAGTAAATACATACATAACTGTTGCGAAGAATAGAGCACCGATTGTCATACCTACCGTTTGGCTATATGCACCACCGCCCATTTTTACGCTTACTAATAAGATGTTTCCCCATGCAATTGCAGGAAGAAGCGCTAATAAAATGTCCATTACAAGACTCCCTTCGGTTTGCTATACCAATATAATTACATATCGTTCTAACGATCGGTAATGCCCCACTAATAGAGTAGAAGATTACCGATCGCTAAAACAGGATGAAGAATTCACGATATAAATGCGTTTTCATTTCTTCATTTTTTCAAACACCTCCATATAATAACAGGAAATTGCCTATTTTAGAAAGTAAATTCAAATAGAATGTATATTTAAATAAAAGGTAAAATTCAGTCACTTTATATAGTATTTTTTATTTCCTAAGAAATAAAAAAGCAGCTTTTGTCGAAAGCTGCTTTAAGAATTAGTAATTTTTTTATTAATGAGCTGAATACATAGGAGAAATATGAGTGACATACTGATAGTGATAATTACAAGTGTCCAAGCGAGTTGCATATTACTTGCATCAATGGCCATATAAATTGCTGTTGGGATTGTCTGTGTTTTGCCAGGAATATTCCCAGCAAACATGAGTGTAGCACCAAATTCTCCTAGTGCACGAACAAAGCTTAAGATCATACCGCTTAGTAATGCAGGAAATGCAAGCGGTAGTGTAACGTGTAGAAAAACTTGATATTCACTGGCGCCGAGATCGCGAGCGCCCTCTTCAATTTGTACATTTGCGATCGAAAATCCTGTTTTTGCTGATTGATACATGAGCGGAAATGCGACAACTGTAGAAGCAATGATAGCAGCAGTAGATGTGAACATAATGGACTGCTGAAATAACGATTCTATCCACTTTCCAATGGGGCTGTTATTTCCAAAAATAATAATGAGAAAAAAGCCGATTACAGTTGGCGGAAGTACCATTGGTAATAAGAAAATAGTTTCTAGTATTACTTTATATCTCCATGAGGAGCGTGCTAGTGACCGACCGATAATCGTTCCTAAAATTGTGACGATAATGGTGGCGTATGCAGCTACTCGTAAAGATAAAAAGACAGGTGACAAAATATCATCAAAGTTCATGGCAATTATGATAGGACTGTAAATCCATATTTCTTAAAGATAGATTGTGCATCTGTTGACTGCAAATATTCATAAAATGAATTCGCCTCTTTCTTATGCTTCGATTCTTTTATAACGCCTAAAGGATAATGGATTGGCTCATGAGAAGTAGCTGCTGCCGTCTCGCCAATTTTTACTTTGTCTGAAATGAGAGCATCTGTTTTGTATACAATACCAGCATCGACATTACCTGTTTCTACATATGTTAACACTTGGCGAACATCTTTTGTAAATACGATTTTATTTTGAATGTCATTCCAAAGATTTTCATGTGTGAGAGAAGCCTTTGCATATTTCCCAGCGGGTACAGATTCAGGTGTACCAAGTGCGATTTTTTTGATTTTCTCATCTTTTAAATCTTGAATTTTTGTAAGAGAGCTATCTTTTGGGACGACTAGAACTAGTTCATTTCCAAGAAGGTTTTTTCCTTCTTTTTCATTAATGAATCCTTTTTTAACAAGTGTTTGGAATTTATCTTCTGCTGCAGAGAAGAATAAATCAGCAGGCGCACCTTGTTCGATTTGTTGTTGAAGTGCACCAGAAGCACCGAAGTTAAAAGAAAGTTTAATATTAGGCTTTTTCTCTTTATATTGTTTTTCAATTTCTTTTAATGCATCTTGTAAGCTAGCAGCAGCTGATATAGTCAGTTCGACTGTTTTTCCCTCTTTAGCAACTGACTTCTCTTTCTTTTCCCCGCTTGTACAAGCAGCACTAAATATAAGAAGGAAAGAAAGTATAAGTGCCCCAATAGATCGTAATGTGAATTTGTTCATAAAAAAATCCCCTTTCGTTTTGACATAATTAATTATAACTAAATATAAATAATTATAACTAGTTATAATTGAATATAATTTGAACAATATGGTTGTTTTTAAAAAATAGGAGAAATATTCTTTTCTTTGTTACAATGAAGGAAGAAAGTGAGGAATCGTCTATGGATCATCATTCCTACACAACGGAAGAAGTAGCGAAGCGATTAAAAGTATCAAAACTAACTGTATACGACTTAATTAAAAAAGGAGAACTTCCTTCTTATAGAGTTGGTAGACAGATGCGCATTGATACAGCGGATTTAGAACAATATATAAAGCAAATGAAAACAGGAAAGATACAAGTTACTTCTGTAAAGAATGACGATAGTAGTATCTTGAATACATGCATCATTAGCGGGCAAGAACTAACGTTAGATATGTTGGCAAAACGTATAGAAAATCGATTGCTAAATTCTAATGTATTAAGAGCGTATCAAGGTAGTTTAACAAGTTTAGTGAAGATGTACCAAGGAGAAGGAAGTGTAGTTAGTTTACACTTATTTGATGGTGAAACGGGTACATATAATGTTCCTTACGTAAAACGTATTTTAGTTGGACAACCATGTATTATGATCAATTTATTGGCAAGAAATGTGGGGTTTTATGTTCAAAAAGGAAACCCAAAGAAAATAAAGACATGGGCTGACATATCCGGGTCCTCTATAAAATTTGTAAATCGAGAAAAAGGCTCTGGTATTAGGGTGCTAGTGGATGAACAATTACGAATTCAAAAGTTAAATAAAGAACATATTAGTGGATATGAATGGGAAGAATCGAGTCATCTTGGTGTTGCCACGCAAGTTGCGAACGGAAAAGCTGATGTTGGGGTAGGGTCGGAAAAGGTTTCGCAAATTGTAAATGTAGACTTTATTCCGATAATGAAAGAACAGTATGATTTAGTAATTTTGAAGAATAAAGACAATGAAGAACTTATTGAAGTGATGAAAGACATTCTGCAATCGGAAGAATTTCATAATGAGTTAAAAGCGATTGGCGGATACGATATTATGAAAACAGGCCAAATTATATATGAAACAAACTAAAAAGCTGCTTGTCTATAAGACGAGCAGCTTTTTTTATATATAAAGGGGTTTGGGGAAACGAATTGTTAAATAAGACTTTGAGCAAGTGTGTAAATGAAAGCTGTAAGAAGAGTCGCTCCACTTGCAAGTCCGATAAAGTCTGATTTGTTGAAAGTAATGTTGTTCATTATAATCTCTCCTTATTTGTTTAATGTAGTTGCAACTGCTTTTGCATCGACAAGTGCGGATAGCACCATGCCCATTGTGTTAAAAAAATTGTTTGATTTCATTTTGTTCATCATGCGTATCCGCTCCTTTTCGAATTGTTGTTGCCCTGCTTTATGTCTTAATTATAGGGAAAATGATGAACTACAACTATCGAATTATCTTACGGGAGACTTACACTTTTGTAAGAAAAAAAGACATTCGTGTAAGAATGTCTTTTAAAGCATATTGATGTGATGATGCTCTTCAATTGTTTTTAAAAAGCTACGCATTGAATTGGTCATGTAGCTATCTTTGCGGCGTATGAAAACAGTTGAAATACTACCGTATTTCTCGGGAATCGGATGACAGTGTACTTTACCTGCTGTAGAAAGATGTTGTACCGCGGACTGGGGCACGAGTGTAATCCCAAGACCGAGTGCTACACTATTTAATATTGTTTCTAATATGTTAAATTCCATAATTCTTTTTGGTAGCAAACCTTCATCTTTAAGCCATCGTTCTAGTTTGTAACGGTATCCACACCCTTGATTAAAAACGAGTAAGGGCGTCGTAGTAAATTCTTCTATATGAAAAGCTTTATTTTGTGTCACGAGCATTAATTTTTCTGTACTAACATCGTATTGTTCAATTAGTGGATGCTTAATAGGACCTGATATAAAGGCGCCATCTAATTGATGGTCAAGGACTTCTCTAATAAGTTCTTCAGTTAGACCAGCTTGTAATGATAAATCAACGTTTGGATAGCTTTTATAGTAAGAAGACAAAATGGTAGGCAATGTACTTACTGTTTCGACTGTACCGATTTTTAATATGCCAGAGGGAGTTTCATTATCTAAAAATACTTGTTTTAGCTCGTCAACATCTTGCAAAATTTTATTAACATAAACGAGCATTTTTCTTCCTTCAGCTGTTAAAGTCATGCCTCGTTTATGACGGTAAAAGAGCGGTGTTTTTAGCTCGTTTTCTAATTGTTTAATACGTGCGGTTACATTTGATTGTACATAATTTAATTCCTTTGCTGCGCCGCTTACACTACCGCGATCGGCAACGCTTTGGAAGATTTGTAAGTCTCGTAATTCCATTGTATGCTCCCCCTTGATGTTAACTATCATTATAAATGATAGTTAACATCATTTTGAATCGTTTTACGTGATATGTTTTTTCTTTTACAATTCTCTTTGTGCAAATAGAAAGAAGCGGGGGATTATGGTGAGAAGAGGTCAAATAGTAATAGGAGCTTTGGCATGTTTAATTGCAAGTATGTCATGGGGAGCGATGTTTCCGGTTGCTGATCATGCGCTAGAATACATAGATCCATTTTATTTTTCACTTATTCGTTATGGAGCAGTGGCGATAGTACTGATTGTATTATTGTTAATGAAAGAAGGGAAACAGGCATTTCGTTTAGAAGGAAGGGGAAAGTTACTCGTCTTTTTTGGAACGATGGCGTTTACTGTATATAATGTACTCATATTTTTAGGTCAAATGTTAATGGGAAAATCAGGTGTAATGGTAGCCTCCATTATGGAAGCACTCATGCCGATGATTTCCATTTGTATTTTATGGGGATATAAGCATATAAAACCGAAAAAATATATGATAACGAGCATGATTATCGCTTTTGTAGGAGCTGTGTTTGTTATTACGAAAGGTGATATGAGTTTCTTTTTAACATTGAAAGATAACATGTTTTCACTAGCGTTTATATTTATTGGTGTTGTAGGTTGGGTTATTTATACGATGGGTGGTCAAACGTGTAGCGATTGGTCAACATTACGCTATTCTACATTGACGTGTGTATTTGGTACGACTGTCACAGGAATTATAACTGTAATGATTACGGTGCTTGGGTATGTTCCAGTCCCAAGTATGGGAACAATTTCTATCGTGAAGTATGATTTGTTATTTATGATGACATTACCAGGAATCATAGCGCTACTCGCTTGGAATTACGGTGTGAAAATCTTATCATCGATTAACGGCATTTTATTTATTAATTTTGTACCCATTACGACTTTGATTATTATGATGATACAAGGGTATCAAATAACAATGTTTGATATTGTAGGAACTTTACTTGTTATTGCAGCACTTATTCGCAATAACGTTTGTCAGAGAAAAGAAGAAAATATAAATAAGCAAGTTTTACAAGAAGAGCAATTACGCCAAGCGGTTTAATAGGCAATTGGAGGATTTAACATGTTAGAAAGTTTATTGTTTTTCTTCGCCGTCGGAGTTGCGTGCGAGCTTGCAGCAATTAATCGAAATGGTCGTAAGAAGGTAAAACAACAAGCTGAACTGATACAGCTTTTAAAAGAGTTAAAAGAAAGAAAAATCTAAAAAGACGACCGGGCATAGACGGTCGTCTTTTTCTATATATAAAGGGGAAAGGGGACACAAAGTTTATATAAGCGTAGCAGCGTAAATAAAAGCAGTAAGAAGAAGAGAGCCGCTAGCTAGTCCTAAAAAATCTAATTTGTTAAAAGTGATGTTATTCATAATACACTCTCCTTACTTGTTTAATGTAGAAGCAACAGATTTTGCATCGATAAGAGCGGACAATACCATGCCCATTGTATTCGTAAATTTGTTGTTCTTCATTTTGTTCATCATATCGATCCACTCCTTTGCAAATGGTTGCCCTGTTTCTGACTTAATTGTATAAGATATTGGGGAGAGTCACTATCGAATTAGCTTACAAGAAAATTACACTTTTGTAAGAATTGAAATTTAACAATAAATACTTATTTTTATTACCAACTCCTAAAACTTAGTGTTATAATCATTGTAAGAAAATGATTATACTTCGGATATTTAGAAAGGAACGAAACAAATGTATAAACCAATTACATTTTCGTTGAAATATATATTTAAAATGGCTGGGAAAGTAGAAGTACAAGGGAGAGAGAAATTACCGGAAGGCGGCCCTTACGTTGTTGCGTGTACACATACGAGTTTTATGGACGTTTTAATGTTAGCAACTGGGATGTATCCAACCCAAATTCATTACATGGCCAAAAAAGAATTATTTGAAGGGAAATTCAAAAACTGGTTCTTTAAAAATGTAAATGCATTTCCGGTAGATCGTGCGAATCCAGGGCCGAGCACATTAAAAATTCCATCGCGTTTATTAAAAGAGGGAAAAGTAGTAGGGATTTTCCCAAGTGGAACGAGATCAACAGAAGACGTTTCATTAAAAGCGGGGGCTGTTACGATTGCACTGCGTTCTAACGTTCCATTAGTGCCGGCAGCTTATATTGGTCCATCAAGTGTAAAAGAATTAATAAAAGGAAAAAAAGCGCAATTAGTTTTTGGAGATCCGATTCAAATTGATGCCGGAGAACAAATAGATCGAAAAACGGCTATGAAAATGATGACGGATCAATTAAACGAAAAATTTGAAGAACTAAAGGAAACTTTGCAATCGAAACAAAAGTAAAAAAGACGACCGGGCATAGACGGTCGTCTTTTTCTATATATAAAGGGGAAAGGGGACACAAAGTTTATATAAGCGTAGCAGCGTAAATAAAAGCAGTAAGAAGAAGAGAGCCGCTAGCTAGTCCTAAAAAATCTAATTTGTTAAAAGTGATGTTATTCATAATACACTCTCCTTACTTGTTTAATGTAGAAGCAACAGATTTTGCATCGATAAGAGCGGACAATACCATGCCCATTGTATTCGTAAATTTGTTGTTCTTCATTTTGTTCATCATATTAATCCGCTCCTTTTCGAATAGTTGTTGCCCTGTTTCTGACTTAATTGTATAAGATATTGGGAAGAGTCACTATCGAATTAGCTGACAGGAAAATTACACTTTTGTAAGAAAAACGAATGAAAGTGTAATGATGAGAAGATTTGACATATGTTCATGGAATTCATTAAGTTAAAAGGAGAGGTGAGTGTATGGCTAATATTAAAGATATCGCAAAGATGGCCGGAGTTTCAGTTACGACCGTTTCGAGGGTGCTAAATGATCACCCATATGTAAGTGAAGAAAAAAGGAAAGCGGTTATTGAGATAGTTGAGAAGTTGAATTACTCACAAAACGCAAACGCTGTTCATTTATCCAAAGGGAAGACGAATATTGTTGGTGTAATTTTACCTTACATTAATCATCCGTGTTTTGATGCGATGGTAGGTGGAATGATGGAGGTGGCGTTAGCTCATAATTACAGGGTGTTACTTTGCCAAACGAATTACAATAAAAAAGAAGAAATGAAAAGTTTACATATGCTCAAAACAAAACAATTGGACGGCCTTATTATTTGCTCGCGTGCGAATGATTGGGAAACGATAGAACCGTATGCTTCTTACGGCACAATAATTGCTTGTGAAGATAATGATATTTCAAATATCTCAAGTGTATATACAAATCATTCGGCAGCCTTTCAGTTAGGAATGAATTATCTTATTGAAAAAGGTTATAAAAAAATTGGTTATTGTACGGGAAGGAAGTTAGGGCCAAGTAGTCAAAAACGTTTTGATGTTTATAAACATCAATTACAATCCATAGATGAAGAGGTTAATGAAGAGTGGATTTTTACAGAATGTTTTACATTAGAAGATGGTGTGAGAGCGGCTCATAAGTTAAAGGAGATGCAGGTCCTCCCAGAAGCGTTAATAGTAGCAGGAGATGAAGTTGCGATTGGGATTATGACAGAAGTTGAAAAGTTAGGTATTCAAGTTCCTGAGGATTTGGCGATTATTGGTTTTGATAATCAACCTATTTCACAAGTGTTACAGTTGACAACGATTGATCAAAATTTAAAGGAGATAGGCAAAAACGCTTTTGAAATGTTTTATAGGCAAGTGAGCAACGAGAGTTATAAACAAGAAAAGGTGGAGATTCCGTATGAACTTGTGGAACGCTCTACAGTTTAGTCTTAATCCGTTATGTGTATAATTGCATAACGGATTATTTTTTGAAATGTCTTTGACAGGAAACGCGTTTCATACTTTATAAAAGAGTTAAACCGGTCTGTAATAATCCATGGATTCTTTTCAAGTGTTAAAACAATGAATAGAATTTGGAGGAATATGCATGAATGAACTTTTATCGAGTATGAAAAAATATGTAGAGGATGACGAAAAGATTTTAGCTGTTGTGGTAGGGATATTTGAGAAGGATGATTTTACCGTAGCTTACCGGCATGGGATTTTCGCTGCTACTACTAGACGTCTCCTTTTTTACGGGAAATTTTCGGGCTACCCTGCAATATTTGAAGAGTATCCGTATTTGCATATAGATGACATAGATCTCTGTCCATATTTTGAATTTACTTGTAATCATGAAAGGGTTAGAGCTAGGTATATTCAGAAAGGGAATGTGGAGCGATTTGTTCGTGCAGTTAGAGAAAATATGAATAATTAATCAACCCTTTGTTTAAACATAATATCTCGATCTTTAAGAGGTAAAATGCGGAATAAAAACCACTTCTAAACCTCTAGGAGATAGTGATACAATGTCAAATGGGGGAGGGTATGAATTATGGTTAATCAACGTATAAAGGAAATAACACTAATTACAATTGGTTCATTATTATTCGCAATTGGTATTAATTACTTTGCAATTCCAAACCGTTTATCGGAAGGTGGAATTATTGGTTTAACGGTTGTTACGTACTACTTATTTGATTGGTCACCAGGGATTGTGAACTTTGCTATAAATGCAGTTTTACTAGCTATTGGTTATAAGTTTTTTGATAAAAAAACGATGGTTTATACGATTTTAGGGATTGTAGAAACATCCTTGTTTTTATATGTTACAGAACATATTGAGTATCATGTAAATAGTGATACGCTATTAGCAGCTTTATTTGCTGGTTTGTTTGTAGGTATCGGATTAGGCTGTATGTTCAAAGCTGGAGGTACATCAGGAGGATCGGCAATTTTAGCACAGTTAGCAAATCAATATTTAGGGTGGAGCGTTGGTAAAGGCGTACTTATTATTGATATCGTTGTAATTGCTGGTTCTGTATTTATAATAGGACAAGAAAAAGCGATGTACACACTTGTTGCAGTATTCATCGGTGCGAAAGTGATTGATTTCATTGTAGAAGGAATGGATACAAAAACGGCTGTTACAATCATTTCAAATCAACCAGATTTAATACGTGAGGCTATTACGAAAAACATGACACGCGGTGTCACTGTATTAGAAGGACGCGGCGGATATACTGGAAAAAATAAAGAAGTTTTATATGTTGTTATTAATAAACAAGAGCTTGTTAAGTTAAAGCAAGTTATTAGCCGAGTAGATGAAGATGCTTTCGTTGTTATTCATGATGTGCGTGATGTGCTTGGTGGGGGCTTTAAAGCGAGCTAAAAGGTGAACGAGTAAAATCGTTCACCTTTTTTTATTCTTACAAAAATGTAAGTGTAATGTAATGAGATTCAATAGTAGATTTTATTGCTTCTTTTTAAAATGGATGTATATATATCCTGCAGAGGAGGAATGTTTATTGTGAAGAAAAAAATGATCACTACTATAATAGCGATGCTAGTGATAGTAGTAATGTTACTGCCTACGAAACTTGGACCAGTTATTGATAAATATAATCCGCTTTATAAGACGAAAGAATACTATACGGTTGTGAATACAATTGGTCAGCATGTTGGTGATGAGTGGTATGAATATGAATTTATTGCATTTGACGAACGTGGAAGAGAACAAAAAATAAAGAAGACTGTTAAGCATATGTTAAAGAGAGATGAAGCATTAAAAGTGTACGCAAAAGGACGATACGGCGAGTCAATTGAAGAAATTGAAGCTGTAAATATTCCTATTAATGCGAAGAGTAAACTTTTAGCGATGAGATAGCGAAATATACCCCTGCCTATTTTTTGTCGAAAATCAAAATACTAGGTAGGGGTATTTTGAGGTTCGTAAAAAAGCCTTAGTCCATATGGGCTAAGGCTTTTTTTATTATATAAAGGGGAAGGGGGTACATTGTAGTAGCATGAGTGAAAGGTATAAGAAGAGTAGCTACTAGCAATGTAATTTGGTTATGTGAGCGTTCTTCTTATTTGGCTTACTTTCTAACTGTATTGTACGAAATATAGATATGGAAAACTATCGAATTACATTACGCATAGCTTACAAACATGTAAGCCTTCTGTAATGTAATTCGATAGTTAAAAGATAGTAAATTTAATATAGTATAAGTAGAAAGTCTAATGTATTACTTTCTGTTTGTAATGTAAGGAAGAATGAAAAACCAACTACTTTTTAATAACCCTCATCTGTATGTAGATGGGGCTCTTTTTATAAACCTTACAACATTGTAAGGTTTACGTAAGTTAATTCGATAGTAAATTTGTCATATTTTTTGCATAATAGATACAAATAGATGAAAATAATTAGGGATTTAGTAAGAAGGGAGAAAAATGGGATGCGTAAAGAAGAAGTAGTGAGGTTTCCAATTAAAGATTTCTGTAGCTACTTTACTGTTGCCGTAGTATGTATTGGATTATTTGATATCATAACAAACTTAATTGTTAAATAATATAGATGATAAAACAAGAAGGGGGTTCCTTTCTTGTTTTTTTTATGGAGGAATAAAGATGAAGTGGATTGATAGCCATATACATGTTGATCAATATAAGGATGAAGAGAAAAGTAGATTACTTAAAGATTTGGAAAATAGTAAAGAGGTAAAGGGGCTTATTGCGGTATCTATGAATTATCAATCATGTAAGGAAACTTTATCTTTAGGAAAGAAATTCTCTTTCATACACCCAGCAATAGGATTTCATCCGGAGCAACCGATTCATAAAGAAGAATGTGAGCGCATATTCAAATTAATTGAAGCTCATGCTGAGGAAATCATTGCGATTGGTGAAGTGGGCTTGCCGTATTATTTAACGAAAGAAGATGAAGGGGTTACTATAGATTCATACGTGGCGATATTGAGACGATTTATAGAACTAGCTAGTGAATATGATTTGCCCATTGTATTACACGCAGTTTATGAAGATGCCGATATTGTATGTGATTTACTTGAAGAATATAAAATTTCACGTGCACACTTCCATTGGTTTAAAGGAAATGAAGCGACAATGGGACGGATGGTGAGGAATGGTTATTATATTTCTATCACACCAGATGTTGTACATAAGGAGAAAATTAGAAAGATCGTTTCGTATTATCCACTGGAATATATGATGGTAGAAACGGATGGACCGTGGGAATTTCAAGAGAATACTATAACACACCCTTGTATGATTAAAGATGTATTAGAAGAAGTTAGTGTAATAAAAAAAATTCCAGTAGAGAAAGTTGCAGAACAAATATATAAGAATACAGTTCGCTTTTATCGATTGACTGAATCCTAAAAAACACCAAGCAGCTCGCTTAGTGTTTTTTATTAGGATTCTAATTTTTTCGCACGTCTTAATAATAATAGAAAGACAATAATAACGAACCCAAGTATAAGGAAGAATCCATATTGTTTTATATAATCAATTACGTCATTTGCACTAGTTGGTTTTTCAACGTGGATACCGTCTTTATTAGTAGTAATATGAATATCTTTCATTTTTACTTCATTCGTTTCTTTTTGTAAATCAATCCACTCTATGTTTGGAATACTCTCTAGATCTTTTAATACTTCTTTTAATGGTTTCACACCTAAGTAAGGATGATAGAATGCACCAATAACTCCATCGGATAATTTAGCAACAGATAAAGCACGCTCTTTCATTTGGGCAATAGCTCGTGGTTTATCTTCTTCAATAAATCCAACTGTTTCAGGCATTAATTTCATTCCATGTAGAAATGATGGTGTACTTCTATACGCTGGAGAGTGCATGGATTTCCAAGTTGTATCACTTAACTGCAGTTGACCTACATAAGTTGAAAAGTACTTTGATAAGATTTCATAACCTTTTTGAGACATTGTGTAATGAGGTGCTTCAAATGCGACAGGATATAGTTTAGCATCTACAAGTTCTTGGATACCTTTTTCAATATGATCTGTCGTATATTTTTCTTCAAATGCTTCACCTTTTTTTACATATTGGTTATATGCCTCTATATTTGGGAAATTCTCTTTTGTTTTTGGCTTTTCATGCTTCGGTTGACAAATGGGTTGATCAGTTTTTACGTCCCAAAATTCAAACCCTTCACCAGTTTCACTGTCATAAAATTGGTGAGTATAACCATGCATAATAATTGCTGCACCATCATCTTGCATAGAGCGTAAAAGATCGACTAGTTCGGGTTTATCTTTTAAATGTAGTGTTTCATCTGTCTCTGGATCTGTATATACAGGAATAACAGTTATCATGTAAGGAATCTTTTTCTTCTTTAATAAGTCGGCAATATCCTGTAATTGATTTATATCTGCAGCTGGGTGAACATCCTCGAGGCGTAAATAGGCTAATTTTTTATTAGTTTCAGGTTTTTGTTTAAAATAAGAAAATAAGCTTTCGCCAATATAATAAGATATCCAATCAAAGAGGTTGGAAGTTGCAACGTAATACGAATTGTTTTGCTGTACAATTAATGGATAAGTATTATTGTCTCTTAAGGCATGGGCAAGAATTGTTCCATTTGTATCAAGTTGTTTAACTGATCTCTCTTCCTCTAATGTCTTCTTTAGCTTACGTGTTGGATATTCAATTTTATCAGAGTTTATATCTTCGTTTTTAAGTGTGATGAACGAAAAACGATTAGATAACTGTTCTATGTTTTGACCTAAAACTAGTAGTGGTCCGGGGAAGCTTTCTAGAAATTCTTTTGCTTCAGTAGAAAGTTCTTCTTGTTTTTCACCCATGTAAATAACGTGTGTATACGAAGATTTATCAGTTACTTCAGATAACTGTTTTATATTTTTAATTGTTATATCATTAGTGAAATGTCCTACTTGTGTATTAAGTATTTGGATATCACTTGTAATTTGATCATCATTTGAACTGTATAAAATAAGGACTTTCGACTTTTCGGTTTTTTGTGCGGAAATAGGGACAGGAATTAATAGTAGTAAACTGAATAAGAGTAATAGCCATTTTTTCATATTATTATTCTCCTAGTTTATATTTAGAATTCAATTTACAATTATATACAAAAAATAAGTTATAGTCTATGAAAGTTACATTTTTGCACGTATTTACCAAATGTTTTTTCACAAAATAGGCCTAAAGCATGATGATAATATGTATAGTTATTTGCTATGATAAAAGAGTAAGAGAATGATAGAACATAGGTAATTGTAAAGGGAAGGCTGAAAGGGGACAAATTTCAGCGGAGAAAGAGGTAGAGGTAGTGAAGAAATTCTTTGTAGGATTTTTAGTCGTTCTTGGGGTGTATTTATATTTCCAAGGAAAGTCTGAAGGAATGGATAAGCTAGTGAAAGAGACAAGCTATGTTGATTCAGAAGAAGCAAAACAGATGAAACAAATTATTATAGAGGAAGCAAAGAAAGTAAATCTTCCAGAATGGATACCTCTTACAATTGCCGAACATGAAAGTCGATTGAATCCAAGAAGTATTGGAGACAACGGAACTTCATTCGGATTGTTTCAATTGCACCGTGGTGGTGGACTTGCGCCAGATCATTTAACTGATGAAGAGTTGAAAGACCCACGTACAAATGCACAAATTGCAATGCCGCATTTGGTGAAGGGATATAAGCGCGGGGTGCAAAGAGGTTTGACTGATTTTGCATTATTGAAATATGTAGCGAATACATCGGGATGGCCAGGGAATTTAGGACCAGAGTGGACGGATAATAATATGAAGTATAACGTTGGATTAGAGAACGTATACTATCGAAATAAAGGTGTACTAAAAGAGTAGGTTTTCGATACCTACTCTATTTTTTTATGGATATTTTTGTCTTCCTGCCTTGTGAAGTACTGCGCTAGTTGTATGTTCACTTCTTCTAGTTTTGTAGAAACTTGTGGTATTTTATATCCTACATACAACGGTGAAACGACAAACCTAGGAACAACTTTACAAATAATTTTTCCGTTTAAGTGATAGAAGAATAAGTTATAACTGCTACACCCTTTATGGAAATCTGTCAGTATGTAACGTACAGTTTGCTGAATGTAATTTGCCATTTCATCTATACATGCAATATCATCAATGATTATATTGAATTCAGTAAAACCGATAATAGGACGCTCTGAAATATTGAGTTCAATACGTTCATTTTTTTGAACAATTATCCCTTGGAAATTTTCCTCTTCAATATTCTCGAGATAGTCTACATGTTTCATTCCGATAATTTGCATGTGTGCATGATGCAAACTTCCGCCTGAAAATGGACCATGATTTTTGTATAAAATTACAGATGAAAAGTCTTCGTTTTCCTGTAACTTTAACCAATGTTGAATAGAGAAATGAATTAGTTTTCGCATATGCTCTTCTGTATATGTTGCGATATGATCTTCACAATTATCCGTTTCGATTAACACGGTTTGAAATGTATCTTTTAATGTAGGGAATTTATTTTTCAACCAAATAATTGAGCCCTCAGTTTCTAAAATATCCGTTAAATTTTCTCTATCGCAAAATGGACATGCAGCGCTTCTGTTCCGAATGCTTTCTGGTTTTTGTTTACCGATATCGTTTAAAAAATATAGTTGTTGTGTATCCATTTGTATATACCCCTTTAAAATATGTGTAAAAATCCCGCTTAATACATTCGGGGAAAGGAGGAGGAAATCCTTTAAAGTGAATAGGGAAAAATAAAAGACAAGATATCCTCATTACGATAGGGTATCTTGTCTTTTATTTTTTCTTTTTCTTTAATAATGTGTATGGATAATATAGAGTATTTTCACTATGTTTCGTTTTTCTATTTTTTATTGTGTATAAGGCGATTGCTGTACTTGTGATTATAATAATGGCTTTCTTCATATTCATATACCCCTTTTTATTGTTGGTTTAATTCTTGGCTAACTGCCTTTGCATCGACTAAAGCGTGTAAGATCATTTTCACCATGTTCATCATATTTCTTCACTCCTTTTTATAGTTCATTTAGTTCTTTTACAACTGCTTGTCCGTTCACTAATACCTCAAAGATTGCTTTTACGATTTCTTTCATCATGATTGTTTCCTCCTTTTGTTTGTCTCTCTTGTTTACATCTTTATTGTATAGGGAGGCATCTTTTCGTACTATCGCTTTCCATTACGTGAACATAACAGTTTTGTAAGATTTGATGTCACTTATTGAAATGTTTAGTCTATCTTCATTATTTTCAGAAAAATGACTATTCAAACATAAAATAGGGAAGTATAATAAAGAAGTAAGTATTAAATTCCGTACGAAAGGGGTGAATGAGATGAAACGTTCTTTAGCTGCGCGTGCCAAATTTTTAGATTTTATCTATTTTTGTCGTGCGATTTTTCATGATGTAATTGTTAACGGGATACGTCTGCCCTTTTTTAACAATTGCATAGTAGCTATTGAACGATAGAAATCTCTTCACCCATTTTTAATAAACGTGTGAAAAGGGAGCTATTTAGCTTCCTTTTTCTATGTCGAAAATCATGGGGAATGTTTCTTTCCCATGGTTTTTTTATATTGAAAGGAGTACGGAAAATGACAATTTGTAGTGTAAATAATGTAACGAAATCTTTTGGTGGAAACATCATATTTGAAAATATATCGCTTGAAATAAAGAATGGTGAACGTGTTGGTTTAGTTGGCCGTAACGGTAGTGGGAAGACAACAATCTTTGGTCTTCTAACAGGGATGGAGAATGTGGATGCAGGAGCCGTTCATATGAAGAAAGGTACACGTATTGGTCATGTCGCACAAATTCCAAAGTTTGATGAGGGCATGACTGTATACGATGTATTGGGTTCCGCCTTTAAAGTAGAAAAGGAATTAGAAAAAGAAATGCGTGTTTTAGAAAAAAATATGACGGAGGAACGGGAAGCGTCTGCTTTGCAAAAACTGATGGAGAGGTACGGTGTAATTCAAGAAAAATTTACGTTTCTTGGTGGTTATGAAATAGAGGCAAATATTATGAAGGTAGCAAATGGTCTACAAGTGACGGAACTATTCCTCCGATCATTTCTAGAATTAAGCGGAGGAGAACAGACAAAGGTAAGCCTTGCGTATATGCTATTGCAGAAACCAGATTTACTTCTATTAGATGAACCGACAAATCATTTGGATTTATTTGCAGTCGAATGGTTAGAGCAATTTTTAAAAGAATACACCGGAACAGTTATGGTTATTTCACATGATCGCTATTTCCTTGATGAAGTTGTAACGAAAGTTTTTGATTTAGAAGATGGAGAAATTCACGTGTATCATACGAATTATTCTCAGTTTGTTGAGGAGAAGGAAGAAAGGTTGCTTCATGAGTTTCAGGCTTATCAAGAACAGCAAAAGAAAATAAAGAAAATGAAAGAAGCAATTAAGCGTCTACGTGAATGGGCAAATCAAGCGAATCCGCCGAATGAAGGACTCCATAAGAGAGCGAGAAATATGGAACGTGCGTTAGAACGTATGGAGAAGTTAAAGAGACCGATTTTAGAACGAAAACAGATGGGACTTCAGTTTGAAGGGCAAGAGAGAAGCGGGAAAGATGTTGTTGTAATGAAAGAAGTGAGTAAAGGTTTTTCTGACAAACCTTTATTTGAACAAGCGAATTTACATGTTCGTTTTCAGGAGCGTGCGGCTATCGTTGGTCGTAATGGCACAGGGAAGACTACGCTACTAAAATTACTATTAGAAGAAATAGAGCCAGATGCTGGTGAAATTCGGATGGGTAGTAGTGTCAAAATTGGTTATTTATCGCAGCATGCGTACGGAAATATGAAGAGTAATGTATTGGAAGCTTTCAGAGAGTATGTAGCTGTAACAGAGGGAGAAGCAAGACATATATTAGCTAAGTTTTTATTTTATGGTCCAGCTGTGTTTAAGAATGTAACGCAACTGAGCGGTGGAGAAAAAATGAGGCTAAGACTGGCGCAACTTATGTATCAAGACATCAATTTTTTAATTTTAGATGAGCCGACAAACCATCTTGATATTGAATCAAGGGAAGTTTTAGAGGAAGCTCTTGAGCAATATAATGGAACGATTTTAGCTGTTTCACATGATCGTTATTTTTTAAATAAGTTATTTGAAAAGACGTATTGGATTGATGAACGCAAATTATTTGAGTTTGCAGGGAACTATGCATGGGCTCGTCAAAAGTGGGAGGAAAGGATTGAGAAGCAAGTAATAAAGCAGAAACCTCAAGGGAGAAAAAGTATTGAAACAGTCCCTGTAAAAAAGAAAGAAGCTAGGAATATTGAGGGGATTGAAACCGAGTTAATGCGTGTAGAAGAAGATATATATGCACTTGAATGTAAAATGGAACATGTAGCTGATGTTGAAATGCTTGAACAATTGTATGAAGAAAAAACGAAAAAAGAGTTGTTACGAGCGGAGTTATATAATGAGTTAGATAATATTGTGGGGTAAAGAGTAGAAAGCTAATTCCTTTCAGTTTTGCTGAAGGGATTAGCTTTCTTTTTTTTATAACTATATTTTACTGTAAGAGATAAATGAAAAAGTGTGTTTCACGTGAAACAGTAACTTGGGTAAATCTTTGTTACGCATCTTGCATAGGTTGTGAAACATATGCAATGGTGAGGCAAAATATATATGTTATTAGTAGATTTTCGATAGGATTAATTACGAAAGTAAAGGCTAATTATTTCCCGAGACATAAGTATGTATGATGGAAATCTGAGATTGAAAATAAAAAAGAAAGCAGAGTCACAGCTTTACGCGCTGAACTCTGCTTTCTTTTTGTGTGGTATCTTCTTTTGTTGAAATGATAATAGCGATCCCGAGCATAATAAAAAAAGCTAAAAAGAGGACGAATTTTGGGAAGAAAGGGAATAGTAATAGCGCCCCGACTATCATAATTGTTAATAACACGTAGTGCAGGACATATTGGAATAGGTTGTCCATGTTTTCGCCCCCTTTTTGGTAATTGATTATTAGTATTCTATGTTTCATGCTGAAGGAATAGAAGTAGTTTTTATGTTTTTTAATATAAAATGTGGATGCATAAACTAAAAAACATTAGAAACGATACATATTGAAAACGAAAAGGGACTTATAAAAAAAGCTATAGTAGGGGTTGAGTGAAGATAACTACAACGATATGTAGTTTCCTAAATTAAATAAACAATATTTTTGAAAAAAACCATAAAAATATTTATTTAGAAAGAATTGACAAAATATATTGAAAGTTATAAGCTATTAACCATAAAGTCTACCGGAAAAGTCGGAATAAGATTGTTACCCCTCAAAAACATCTATTTTTTTACGATTAAAACCGACTTTTCCGATTGGCTATAAATGTTGCTGTGGGAGGCATACATAGGGCAAGCAGTTCATAAGGTGTAATTATTAAAAAAAAGTTAGGGTGGGGACAATGAAGAAAAAGACGAAAAAATGGGCTGGTGTATTTTCGGTATTAATGAGTAGTTCGCTTGTGCTATCTGCTTGTGGGGGACAGGAAGATACGGCTTCTACAGAATCGGTTAAACAACAAGATTTAAAAAATATAAAAATTGAAAAGATCGCTGCGACAGATAAAACGAAAGTACCAGATAAAGCGAAGAATAGAAAAGATACGCTAGTAGTTGGTATTAGTAAACCTGGCGGCGTATTTTTACCATATTTCCAACAAAATGGTTGGGATGGAAACGTGACTTCAGTGATTTTTGCATCTCTTGTATCAACGGATAAACAAGGGAAACCAATTCCGGAATTAGCGGAGAAGTGGGACGTTTCTTCTGATCAGTTAACATATACATTCCATTTACGTAAAGACTTAAAATTTAGCGATGGATCGCCATTAACAGCAGATGATGTAGCGTTCACATTGACGCTTTTACATGATAAGGCATATGAAGGTGAAATAGATATCTCTCAATATGCGGTTAAAGGTGGTAAAGAATATAAAGAAGGAAAGGCAACTTCTATTGAAGGTATTCAAGTTGTTGATCCACAAACAATTAAAATTACCACTGAAAAAGTTAATTCACAAGCTATATTTGTTTTAGGTGGTACAGTATTATCAAAAGCTTATTACGGAAAAGATTACAAACAAAATACAAGTTTAGATTACTTAAAAGAGTTATATGGAAAACCGATAGCTGCGGGTCCATATAAATTTGAAAAGTATATCCCGGGGCAAGAAGTTCGATTTGTAGCAAATGAAAATTATTATGCGGGCAAACCCAAAATTCCAAACTTCATTTATAAAATTACTTCTGGCGATACGAAGCTTCAATTATTCCAAACAGGTGAGGTTGACTACACTGGCCTAGGTACTGGTGATGAAATTCTTGAACAGGCTAAGGGTTTAGAATTTGCGAATATCCAAATCGAAACAGCAGCGTCATTTAGTTATATTTATATGAATAATAATAAGCCGTACTTAAAGGATAAAAAGGTTCGCCAAGCACTTATTTACGGATTAGATCGTAAAAAATATGTTGATACAGCATTGAAAGGATACGGTACGGTAGCTAATGTACCAATTCATCCAACTTCTTGGGCTTATACGGAAGAAGGAGTTAATAAATATGAATACGACAAAGAAAAAGCGAAAAAATTATTAGATGAAGCAGGATGGAAAGTTGGTTCGGATGGAGTTCGTGAAAAAGATGGTCAAAAATTAAAGCTTTCTTATTTCGGCCCAAGTTCGGCTAAAGATAGTGATTTATTAATTCCAATTGCGAAAGAGAATTATAAAGAAATAGGTGTAGAATTTAATCCAGAATTTATGGACTTTAATACTATGCTTTCGAAGGTAAATAAAGGTGACTATGATTTAGCTTCTGTTTCGACACCGATTACAAGTGATCCGAGTGAAACAGCTGGTGAATATTTGTCTGGTGTCAATGATAAGAGTCTTGGTTATAAAAATGCGAAAGTAGATGAGTTAATTAAAAAAGGTATTGAGACAGTTGATATTGAAAAACGTAAACCTATTTATAAAGAATTATATAAAGAGTTAAGTGATGACCCACCAGTAATTCTATTAAACTACCGTAGAACAATTACTGGTTATAACGGGAATATAAAAGGAATTGACTCTGAAAAATACAATAGTATTAGCGCAAACTTACCAGTTTTATCATTTGAAAAATAACGATAAGGATGTATAAATAGAAGACATTTTTTCATTCGGTTAGTAATGTACCGCTTTGAAAAAATGTTCTTCTATTTTAGGCATAAGATTGGAGAGAAAAAGGGTGAAAACATATATCGTTCGTAGGTTGTTACAAATGATTCCTACACTGTTCGGAACATCAATTGTTATTTTCTTCCTGTTTGCGCTTCTTCCAGGAGACTATATTGATTCAAATCCAAAGATTACACCTGAAAGGGCAGCTGAACTTAGGGAATTATATGGATTAAATAAGCCAATTGTTGAGCGTTATTTTCATTGGTTAGGTAATGCATTGCAAGGGGATTTTGGTTTTTCGCTTCAATATCAGGAACCTGTAACGTCATTATTAAATAAATTTATTTGGAATTCTTTTAGTGTAGCTGTTATTGCATTGTTTTTTATTTGGCTAATTGCACTTATTATCGGCGTATTCTCAGCGACGAAGCAACATTCTTTATTCGATAAACTTGTAACAATTGGTGTCTTTGCAGCAATGTCATTTCCTTCATTCTTTATCGGTTTGTTTTTAATTAAGGTGTTCGCGGTGGACTTTAAGTTATTACCGATAGGCGGAATGATTGATGTCGGGAGTAATTCGACTGGATTAGCTTACGTAATAGAAGTTGCCAAGCATATGGTTTTACCAGTATTTATTTTGACTCTTCTTGGTGTGGGTTCATTAACTCGTTACTTTAGAACAAGCATGCTAGAGGTTGTAAGGCAAGATTACATACGAACAGCACGGGCGAAAGGTTTAAAGGAGAAGACTGTTATTTATAAGCATGCGTTAAAAAATGCAATATTACCGGCGATTACGTTATTAGCATTTGAATTACCAGGTTTATTTTCGGGAGCAATTATTATTGAACAAATTTTTAACTGGCCAGGGATTGGTAATATTCAATTAGAAGCACTAAATTTTCGTGATTATACAGTATTAATGGCATTTACGATGTTTCTTTCTTGTTTAACAATTATTTCAAACTTTTTCGCTGATATCGTATATGCAGTTGTTGATCCACGTATTCGGTTGAAGTAAGGGGGGATTAGATGGAAACTGTTACAGCAATTACAGAGAAAAAAGAAAAAAAGAGAAGAAATGAATCATCACCATGGCGACAGGCTCTTAAAAAAATAAAGAGAAATAAGATGGCACTCGTGGGGTTTTATGCACTAATGTTTATGTTTTTATTTTGTTTTGTCGGTCCGCTCTTTTCGCCATATGCATCAGGGAAAATACAAGTCGCTTTAATTAACAAACCACCTAGTTTTTCACATTGGCTCGGTACAGATCAATTGGGAAGAGATATTTTAACGAGACTTATGCAAGCAGGACGCATTTCATTAACAATTGGATTAGCTTCAATGGTCTTATCGGTTATACTTGGAGCTTTATTAGGAGCTATTGCAGGTTTTTATCGCGGGATTGTCGACAATATTATTATGCGTCTTGCAGATATTTTAATGTCGATGCCGGGATTGCCGTTGCTTATTATAATGGGAGCTATTTTATCAGAATGGAAAGTACCATCTGATTATCGTCTTTATGTCATTATGATTATTTTAAGTTTAGTAGGTTGGCCAGGACTTGCACGTCTTGTAAGAGGTCAAATTTTATCACTCAGGGAGCAAGCATTTATGCAAGCTGCTGATGTGTTAGGAATAAAAGATTACCGGAAAATTATATATCATTTAATCCCTAATGTTTTACCGATCTTAATTGTTGTATCCACATTAGGTGTTGCAGGCTCTATTTTAGGGGAATCCGCACTAAGCTACTTAGGTCTCGGAGTCGTCCCGCCTACACCATCATGGGGAAATATGATTAGTGCAGCTAACTCATTAATCGATTTCCAAAAGCGTCCGTGGTTATGGATTCCGCCCGGTTTTGCAATTTTTATAACAGTTGTATCAATTAATTTACTTGGTGATGCACTTCGTGATGCGTTAGATCCAAAGATGAGACGGTAGGTGAGGGAATATGAGTAAAGCGGTAGTAGAGCTGAAAGATTTGCAAACACATTTTCAGACAGAAGAAGGAACAGTAAAGGCTGTTAATCATGTTAGCTTTGCAGTTCGAGAAGGTGAAACAGTTTGTGTTGTAGGTGAATCGGGTTGCGGAAAGAGTGTAACGGCGCTATCGATTATGGGACTTATTGCTGAATCAGGAAGTGTAGTAGGTGGAGACATTTTATATGAAGGAAAAAGTCTTTTAGGTATGAAAGAGAAAGAGCTTCGTAGTTTACGAGGAAATGATATTGCGATGATATTCCAAGAGCCGATGACATCACTGAATCCCGTCTTCACTGTAGGAGAACAAATTGTAGAAACGTTAAGAGAGCATGAATTACTTAGTAAAAATGAGGCGTATAAAAAGGCAATCGAATTAATTCGTAAAGTTGGTATAGCTCGTGCGGATGAAATTGTCCATTCGTATCCACATGAACTAAGCGGAGGCATGTTACAACGCATTATGATTGCTGTTGCGCTTAGTTGTAATCCTAAGTTATTAATTGCAGATGAACCGACAACTGCTCTTGATGTTACGATTCAAGCTCAAATATTAGACTTACTAAGACAGATAAAAGAGGAATTTAAAACATCGATTTTATTAATTACACATGATTTAGGCGTTGTAGCAGAAATGGCTGATTACGTTGTCGTTATGTATGGCGGAAAAGTTATTGAGGAAGCTCCAGTACTAGAGATATTCCAAAATCCGAAACATCCGTATACGAAAGGTTTGTTGAAATCAAAACCGGTAATGGGAAAACGAATAGATAAACTATATTCTATTCCAGGGCAAGTTCCGAATTTAGTTGGCTTAGGTGAATTTTGCTATTTTAGTGGTCGTTGTGAGCATTGTATGGAAATATGTAAAGAAGAGGCACCAAATTTGAATGTGCACGATGAGAACCATAAAGTAGCTTGCTGGTTATATGAGGAGCGTGCGGAACAATGAGTGAACCATTATTAGAAGTGAAAAACTTAAAGACGTATTTTCCAATTAAGGGCGGCATATTTAGTAGAACGATTGGACATGTAAAGGCAGTTGATGGAGTAAGTTTTACTATTAATAAAGGTGAAGTGTTTGGCCTAGTTGGAGAATCAGGAAGTGGAAAAACAACGATAGGAAAAACAATTTTACGTCTCGTCCAAAAAACGGAGGGAGAAGTAAAGTTTAAAGGGCACGATGTTTATTCCTTATCCAAGGAGGAATTGAGAAAACATCGCCCTAATATGCAGCTTGTTTTTCAAGATCCATTTAGTTCATTAAACCCAAGAATGAGAATTGGAGAAGCACTTGGTGAGCCGATGTTGGCTCACGGACTAGCGACGAAAGAAAATGTTCGTGCAAAGGTGATAGAAGTATTGGAGTTATGTGGTTTAGCTCCGTATCATATTGACCGGTATCCTCATGAGTTTTCTGGTGGGCAACGTCAGCGTATCGTTATCGCAAGAGCTATGGTATTAAATCCAGAATTCATTGTAGCTGACGAACCTGTGGCAGCACTAGATGTATCTATTCAAGCACAAATCATTAATTTATTTAGTGAGTTACAGGAGAAAAAGGGATTATCTTATTTATTCATTTCACATGATTTAAGTGTTGTGGAACATTTATGTACAAAAATAGGAATTATGTATTTAGGAACGATTGTAGAAACGGCACCGCGTGATGAGTTATTTACGAATCCACTTCATCCGTATACAAAAGCATTGTTATCAGCTGTGCCAATACCAGATCCAACAGTGAAGCGGGAGCGAATTATACTAGAGGGGGATATTCCCAGTCCAGCAAATCCACCTTCAGGTTGTCGTTTTCATACACGCTGCCCGTTTGCGACAGATGTTTGTACACAAACGGTACCAGAGTTTCGTAATGTTGGTGAAGATCATTTTGTTGCTTGTCATCATGTATAAAAGAGAAGGACCCTTTCAGAAGTTGAAAGGGTCTTTTTTTTATTTACTAGATAAAGTTTGTTTTAAAACAAATTGCTCGATTGCATGGGCAACACCATGTTCATTGTTTGTTAATGTTACAACGTCACATAATTTTTTTACATCTTCTTCAGCATTTCCCATTGCAACAGATAAACCAGCAACTTCTAACATTGGTACATCATTAAAATTATCACCAATAGCAATTGTATCTTCAATTGGTATATTAAAATGAGCTGCCATCTGCTGTAGCCCATTTCCTTTATGGCCATTCTTATCCATAATTTCTAAATTAGTAGGAGCAGATGCTGTAACCATAATAGCAGTGTCTTCTTGTAACATACTTAATAACTGGGCGCGATGACCTGCATTGAACGTTAAAATGAAGAATTTAGATATTTCGAGTTCTTGATTGTTTACAACATCTTCGATTTTTTGGAAATCAGTAATTAGGTTTGATTTCTTTTGTTTTTCTGTAATTCTTTCGAGTTCTTCTAATGTAACATCTAGCGCATGCTTGTTTTCTTCGAATGCCTGCATCACTTGATCTTGCCATGTAGAAGGAGAGTAAACCCCTTTATTTGTATATAGCTTATATGGAAAACCTTCAGCTTCTAGTAATTTTGCAAGTTTGTATACTTTATCGTTTTGTAAACAACGCGAGTTAATTACTTTTCCATCCACGTAAACAATTGCCCCATTGCTTGCTCCAACTGGAAGAGATAATTGGTATTCTTCCAATAGTTTTAAAGCATCCTCTTTTGCGCGGCCAGAACAAATCATTACAATATGTCCAGCTTCTTGTGCAGTTTGGATTGCTTGTAAGTTCTCTTTGGAGATTTCAAGATTAGATGATAGTAGTGTACCATCCATATCTAATGCGATTAATTTCAAAATGACCACCTCTTTGTTTTTATTATACATAGTTATATAGAGGAAACATATAAACTTATCTTGGAAAGATAGTATTTTGTCCTATAGTGTACCATCCAGTGAAAACCTAGTAGATTCAACCTTACTTATTAAAGATTCACCTTGATTTGTAACAAAAGTAGAGAGGAATATAGTTATATTTAGGTTTATGACTGTAATGTTACACGAATGTTACAAACGTGAATGTAGTGGAAAATGCATTGAAATAGGGTCTTTAAGGGTGTTTATAAAAAAACGTAAAAAAAATGTAATAAAATTTACGTAATCATATTGCAACGTAATAATAGTTATGTTACATTAATGTTACAAACGTTACGTTATCAAATTCAATGTAACGGTAACATAAAAACTATGAAAAAAACATTTCTTAGAAATTACATATAGAAAACGTATTCAAAGGGAGGATAAATGATATGAAAGAGCAAGTATTACAAGTAACAAAAGGTGACTTCGTAGGATCAGCAAGTGGAGCGGTAGTATTAACAGCATTAATCGTATTTCTATCAAGCGTATTAGTATAATAGAAGTTCTGTAACAAAAGATAAATGAAGGGAGAATGAAAGATATGAAAGAGCAAGTATTACAAGTAACAAAAGGTGACTTCGTAGGATCAGCAAGTGGAGCAGTAGTGTTAACGGCATTAATCGTATTTCTATCAAGCGTATTAGTATAATAAAAGTTTTAAATTGTACAAAATGAAAGGAGAATGAGGAATATGAACAGTGAACAAGTGTTACAAGTAACAAAAACAGATTTATTAGGATCATTAGGCGGAGCAGTAATATTAACATCGTTTATTCTATTCCTTGCAAATATATTAGTATGAGAAATATAAATACAATCATTCAAAAAAAATAAAGACTCTAACGTATTAGTAAGTAGTTAATATGTTGGAGTCTTTTTTGTTTTCCCCTCATATATACTTTCAAGTATGAATATTTTCCCCTTACTTTAAAGAGAAAAAAGTCGAATTTTATATGTAAGAAAAAAAGAGGAATTTGACAGAAAAGATAGAAAATTTTAAAGGTCAGAAATTGTTAGCCTGCTAACTAATTTCTATAAATTGATATTGGAAGCGTTTTCGGTTGGTTTTAAGTATGGACCATTTAATCTATTTACAGGGGGATGAAGATATTATGAAACAAAAATCTATGGATACGCTAGCTGCACAAATGGAGGACTTTTTTCCGGTACGTGATGTAGATCATTTGGAGTTTTACGTAGGGAATGCAAAACAATCGAGTTATTACCTTGCGAGAGCGTTCGGATTCAAAATTGTGGCTTACTCTGGATTAGAAACAGGAAACCGTGAAAAGGTATCTTATGTTCTTGTGCAAAAAAATATGCGTTTTGTTGTGTCCGGGGCCCTAGGTAGCGATAATCGTATCGCAGAGTTTGTAAAAACTCATGGTGATGGTGTAAAAGACGTTGCATTACTTGTCGATGACGTTGATAAGGCTTACTCGGAAGCGGTGAAACGTGGTGCCGTCGCAATTGCTCCACCTGAGGAGTTAACAGATGAGGATGGTACATTGAAAAAAGCAGTTATTGGTACGTATGGTGATACAATTCACACGCTTGTAGAGCGTAAAAATTATAAAGGAACATTTATGCCAGGATTCCAAAAGGTTGAGTTTAATATTCCATTTGAAGAATCAGGTTTAATTGCTGTAGATCATGTAGTTGGTAACGTTGAGAAAATGGAAGAGTGGGTTAGTTATTACGAGAATGTTATGGGCTTTAAACAAATGATCCATTTCGACGATGATGATATTAGTACAGAGTATTCGGCATTAATGTCAAAAGTTATGACGAATGGAAGTCGTATTAAGTTCCCTATTAACGAACCAGCAGATGGAAAGAGAAAATCGCAAATTCAAGAATATCTTGAATTCTATAATGGAGCAGGTGTACAACATCTTGCCTTATTAACGAGTGATATTGTTAAAACAGTTGAAGCGCTTCGTGCAAATGGTGTGGAGTTTTTAGATACACCAGATACGTATTACGATGAGTTAACTGCGCGAGTTGGAAAAATCGATGAGGAAATTGATAAGTTAAAAGAATTAAAGATTTTAGTAGACCGTGATGATGAGGGCTATTTACTGCAAATCTTTACGAAACCAATTGTAGACCGTCCAACTTTATTTATTGAAATCATTCAACGTAAAGGTTCTCGTGGATTTGGTGAAGGGAACTTTAAAGCATTATTCGAATCAATTGAAAGAGAACAAGAGCGTCGCGGAAATTTATAAGATTTGTATCCACCAGCAAGAATTCTTTTGCTGGTGGAAATTTCATTTCCATAGGGAGGAATTATGATGAAATTTGTTACATTTCGTCTTCCTTCGAAAGAAATGCGAGCTGGGTGGCTTGAAGGTGACAAAGTAATCGATATGAATCTTGCTAGTGACGGAAAAGTCCCTTCCTCTATGCTCGCCTTTTTAGAGAAAGCGGATGAGTATGTAGAGTTGCTGCGTAATAGTAAGAATCCAAACAAGGGTATATATTCCTTAGAAGAAGTACAATTGACAGCTGTTATTCCTAATCCGGGTAGCATTCGAGATTTTTATGCATTTGAACAGCATGTAAAAACAGCTCGCGGACGAAGAGGACTAGATGTTGTACCTGAATGGTATGATGTCCCGGTTTTTTATTTTACTAACCATCGTGCTGTTATTGGTCCAGATGATTTTGTAATTGGTCCGAAGAAGTCTAAAAAGCTTGATTATGAATTAGAGATTGCTTGTGTAATCGGAAAAGAAGGAAGGAATATTTCTCGTGAGCAAGCAGAGGAATATATTTTTGGTTATTGTATTATGAACGACTGGAGTGCAAGAGACTTACAAGCAACAGAAATGAAGGTAGGGCTTGGACCAGCAAAAGGAAAAGACTTTGCAACTTCATTAGGAGCGTATCTCGTTACGAAAGAGGAATTAGACATTTATCGTAATGGTAATCGATATGATTTAGAGATGACTGCTCACGTGAATGGGAAACTATTATCAAAGGGAAATTTCCAAGATATTTACTATACGTTTGCTGAAATGATTGAACGTGCTTCACAAGACGTGACCTTATATCCGGGAGATGTGATCGGTTCTGGAACAGTAGGAACAGGATGTATTTTAGAACTTGGTACAGAAGAGTGGCTACAAGATGGAGATGTTGTAGAGCTGTCGATTACTGGTTTAGGTACGTTACGTAATACGGTCAAAAAAGACATGAAAGCAGGTGATGGGCATGTTTTATCGTCACATGGGGGAGCTACCTCATAAACGACATGTACAATTTCGTAAAAAAGATGGAGCGCTTTATCGTGAACAGGTAATGGGAACGAAAGGTTTTTCTGGTACGCAGTCTATTTTGTACCATCATTATATGCCAACGGAAGTAGGTCATGCGGCAGTATCTCATTCTTGTCAGTTGCAGTATGAAGAAGATGTAGCTCTTGCACATCGTCATTTTCGCACGAAAGAAAATAAAAAAACGGGCGATGCAGTAAGCGGAAGAAATTTTATGCTTGGGAATGAGGATTTATTAATTGGAGTAGTGACTCCGACAGAAAAAATGGACTATTTCTATCGTAATGGCGATGGCGATGAAATATTATTTGTTCATTATGGAACAGGAAAAATCGAAACAATGTTCGGAACGATTCACTATAGAAAAGGTGATTATGTAACGATCCCAATTGGAACGATTTATCGTGTTATTCCAGATGAAGGAGAGACTAAGTTTCTTGTTGTAGAGGCGAATAGCCAAATTACAACACCACGTCGCTATCGCAATGAATATGGGCAATTGTTAGAACATAGCCCGTTTTGTGAGAGAGATATTCGTGGCCCGGAAAAATTAGAGACATATGATGAGAAAGGTGAGTTTGTCGTAATGACAAAGTCGAGAGGATATATGCATAAGTATGTTTTAGGGCATCATCCGCTAGATGTTGTTGGGTGGGATGGTTATTTATATCCGTGGGTCTTTAATGTGGAGGATTTTGAACCAATTACAGGCCGTATTCATCAGCCACCACCAGTACATCAAACATTCGAAGGGCATAATTTCGTCATTTGCTCTTTCGTACCGCGTTTATACGATTATCATCCAGAATCTATCCCGGCACCGTATTATCATAGTAACGTGAATAGTGATGAAGTACTGTACTATGTAGAAGGAAACTTTATGAGCCGAAAAGGTGTGGAAGAAGGGTCTATTACACTTCATCCGAGCGGAATTCCTCATGGGCCGCATCCTGGGAAAACAGAGGCAAGTATCGGAAAGAAAGAGACGCTTGAATTAGCCGTTATGATAGATACATTCCGTCCGCTTCGTATTGTAAAACAAGCACATGAAACGGAAGATGAAAAGTATATGTATAGCTGGATTGAAGATGGTTCATATACTGTGAAATAAGCAAAAAGAGGCGTGCTCAATAAAGGAGCACGCCTCTTTAATATGTATAATGACACCAAAATAAGGTGATAGAAAGATTCTCAGAAAGAATAATAAGGATATTGTATATTCCGAAAGATTTCTACTTATTTCGACAAAAGTATTGACGAGAAAAAGTGTTATGAGTAAAATGAAAAAGCGAATTAAAAATTTTCAGAAAATTTAAAACTTGGAGGAGTGGACGATGAAGCAAATTTTTCAAAAGAAGCCTATTGCAAAATTAATGCAAGAAAGTAAGCAAAAAACGTTAGCGAGAACATTGGGCGCACTGGATTTAACTATGCTTGGAATCGGAGCGATTGTTGGAACTGGTATTTTCGTTCTTACAGGCGTAGTGGCAGCAAAACATTCTGGACCAGCTATTATATTATCATTCGCGATAGCCGCATTAGCCTGTGCCTTTGCTGCATTTTGTTATGCTGAATTTGCTTCTTCAGTTCCTGTCTCGGGTAGCGTATATACATATACGTACGCGACGATGGGAGAAGTATTCGCGTTTTTAATTGGTTGGGATTTAATGCTTGAATATTTACTTGCTACATCTGCTGTAGCAAATGGATGGTCCGCTTATTTTCAGTCTTTACTAAAGGGATTTGGGATTCATATTCCGACCATTCTTTCTTCGGCCCCAGGCACAGGAAAAGGTGGAATAATTGATTTGCCTGCAGTCTTAATTATTTTAGTGATGACAGCTCTTTTATCTAGGGGTGTTCGAGAGAGTGCACGTGTAAATAATATTATGGTATTTATTAAAATAGCAGTTGTTCTTATTTTTATCTTTGCTGGTTTTAATTATGTGAAGCCTGAAAACTGGACGCCTTTTATGCCATTTGGTTTAGATGGTGTAATGGCTGGGGCTGCTACAGTATTCTTCGCATTTATAGGATTCGATGCAGTTTCAACAGCTGCGGAAGAAGTGAAACGTCCACAACGTGATTTACCAATCGGCATTATTGCATCGTTATTAATATGTACAGTTCTTTATATCGTTGTTTCACTTATTCTGACAGGAATTGTTCCATACGGACAGCTGAATATATCAGATCCAGTTGCTTTTGCACTTCAATTTATTGGACAAGATGGTTTAGCGGGGGTAATTTCAGTAGGGGCAATCACAGGGATTACAACTGTAATGCTAGTGATGATGTATGGGCAAGTTCGTGTTTCATATGCGATGAGCCGTGATGGGTTATTGCCAAAGCGTCTGGCTAAGGTTCACCCGAAATTTAAAACACCGTTTTTAAATACATGGACAACGGGTATTATTGCAGCATTGATTTCAGGATTAATAGATTTAAATGTATTGGCACACCTTGTAAACATGGGGACATTGTCAGCCTTTGCACTCGTAGCTGTTGCGGTTATTGTGATGAGAAAGACTCATCCGGATTTACCAAGAGCATTTAAGGCGCCACTCGTACCATTTTTACCAGCGTTAACAGTAATTTTCTGTTTATACTTAATGCTTCAATTATCAGGGACAGCGTGGATTAGTTTTGGAGTATGGATGGTTATCGGTATAGCGGTTTACTTCTTATATAGTCGAAAACATAGTGTTTTAAATAATAGTAAAAAAGAAGATGATGTAGCGAATTTATAAGTGGAAAAATCCATTCTAATTCTGTTAGAATGGATTTTTTTATTTGAAAATTTACATTTTTCTGAATCTATTATAAGATAATTGTTGGTCAACTAAAGGGGTGAAAATATGAAAAATACATGGCGTGAGCTAAGGGAAATGGATCGTAACGTATGGATTCGATTTATCGGTGAGACATTGAATGGAATTGCGATGATGATGTTAATGCCTTTTTTCGCATTATATTTAAAGGATAAGGTAGATTCTTTATTACAGGTTGGAGTTATTATGGCGCTTTCTCCAATTGCTGCAAGCTTTGGATCGCTTATAGGTGGAAGAATTGCTGATATATATGGAAGAAAGCCGATTATGATATTTTCAATGGCAAGTAATGCATTATTAATGCTCGGTTTTTTATTTATAGAAGGGTTTATTTCATATGCAATTTTATCTGTTTTTTTAGGATTAAGTAATTCTTTATTTCATCCAGCTGCATCAGCGATGGTTGCAGATGTGACCGCGCCAGAAAAAAGAACCGAAGCATATGGTTTATTGCGAATGGGACACAATATAGGTGCTGCAATCGGTCCAATAATGGGTGCATCAGTAGTGGTGTTGTCAAAGAATCTTGTGTTTATTATTGCCTCTTCTACGATGCTATTTTATGCATTACTTGTACTAATTCTTATCCAGGAGACAATGCCAAAAGCAGCAGATAAAAAAGAAGAGAATGCAGAGAAGGAATCAGGTGCAGTTTGGAAAGTTTTAATGAGAGATAAGGCGTTAATGATTTATTTGTTAGCAGGTATCATTATTTCTATGGGATTTTCTCAAACAGAAGGCATGTTACCACTTCACTTTGATAATGAAATGAAGGACATTTTTGGAGTTAACAATCCATACCCGTATTTAATGGCGCTAAATGGACTATTAGTTGTGTTGTTCCAGTTTCAAATTTCAAAATGGGCGACAGATAAACCTGTCGGAAAGACGATGTTATACGGGGCGTGTTTGTTTGGAATTGGTTTGTTTTTTATAGGGTGGTTACCGAAGTGGTTTGGAGAATTTAATACAAATGCTACAATTATTTTAGTGACGTTAATGTTCGTGTATGCCATATATACGTTAGGCGAGATGATTATGTCGCCTGTACAGATGACGTTTGTAGCGAATTTGGCCCCTGAGCATTTGAGAGGAACTTATATGGGAGCAGCGAGTTTGCAGTGGATTACGGGAAGTGCATTTGGTCCACTTCTTGGAGGTTTTTTATTAGATAGATTACTCGGACATTTCTTATTTACAATTTTAGGTGTAGGATGTTTAGTTGCAGGTATTGTATACGTTTCTTTAGATCGCCTCGTGGAACAAAGGCAAAAGGACACACTAACCAAGCAATCTTCTTAATAAAATAGGTGACATACACAAAAAGGGGATTTCTACATATTTTAGGTACATAACTAGATTAGGTTGCCATTTCATTTTGTGTAGTTGTGAAGAAAATGAAATAGAAAAGTGTAGAAATCCAATAAGTGGTGTCATTTAATTATTTGTGGAAGTTACATTTTATTTCAAATAGGAACTACCTATTTTTATAAAAAGTGCTAAAATAGAAAAATGAAAACAATTGGTTAGGGTGATTTAATTGACGAAAATTAAATTAGGTTTATTATATGGTGGAAAATCAGCTGAGCATCAAGTTTCGTTACAGACGGCTCTTGCTGCTATTAAAGCGTTAAATCAAGATAAATTCGAGATTCATCCGATTTATATTACAGAGCAAGGTCAATGGGTACGCGGTGAGCGTATTGAAGGTGAAGTAACGGATGTTGAAGCTTTAAAAATGAGCGGTGCAGAAAATTCGATTTCTCCGTTATCATTAAGCACGGAAATTATTCCATCTGCAACTTCTGAGGAAGATGCTATCGACGTTATTTTTCCATTACTACATGGACCAAATGGTGAAGATGGAACGGTTCAAGGGTTATTAGAATTAATGAACATTCCTTATGTAGGAAATGGTGTTCTAGCATCATCTGCCGGTATGGATAAAGTTGTTATGAAAAATATCTTTGCAGAAGCTGGTTTGAAACAAGCGAAATATGCATCTTTCATTCGTAGTGCATGGGAAAAAAATCGCGAAGAAGCTTATGACAAAGTAGAAGAGAAGTTAGGGTATCCTTGCTTCGTAAAACCAGCAAACCTTGGTTCAAGTGTTGGTATTAATAAATGTAAAAATCGTGAAGAACTTGAGAGTGCATTTGAAGAGGCATTCCAATTCGACCGCAAAATTATTGTAGAAGAAAATATCGTAGGTCGTGAAGTAGAAGTTGGTGTACTAGGTAACGATGAACCGAAATGTTCAGTTGTAGGTGAAATCGTACCGAAAAAGGACTTTTATGATTATAAGTCGAAGTACATCGATGGTGATACAGCGTTAATTATTCCAGCTGAAATGACAGAAGAAGAGTCTAATGTAATTAAGCGAGATGCAATTGTTGCATTCCAATCTTTAGATGGTGCAGGCTTAACACGAGCTGATTTCTTCTTAACGAAAGACGGAGAAGTATATATTAACGAAGTAAACACAATGCCAGGATTTACGCCGTTTAGTATGTTCCCTCTATTATGGCAACATACTGGATTACCATATCCAGAATTAATCGAAGAGCTAATTCGTTTAGCGATTGAACGTCACGAAGAAAAACAAAAAATTAAATATACAATATAACAAAAAAGGAGGAAGCACTATTCGAAGGAATAGTGCTTCCTCTATGTAAGGAGTGTTTTCATGATTAATCGAACGTTAAAACAAGTAGAACAGATGATAAATGGTACGGGATTAGCAGAGCAGTATGAGGGAATTACTATACAGGGAGTGTCTATTGATACGAGAAAAATCGAAAAAGGAAATTTATATGTTCCGATTCAAGGTGAACGTTTCGATGGACATGCTTTTGTAGATAAAGCTGTTGAAAATGGAGCTGTTGCTACATTATGGATGAAAGATGTAGCAAATCCGCCTGAGAATCTTCCAGTTATTTTTGTAGAAGATACACTATTGGCATTACAAATGTTAGCGAAAAACTATCGCGATCAATTGGATGTTAAAGTTATTGGTGTGACAGGTAGTAACGGTAAAACATCTACGAAAGATATTGTAACAAGCCTTCTTGCGACTAAATTCAAAGTTCAAAAAACAGAAGGTAATTTCAATAACCATATCGGTTTACCTCTTACTATTTTAAACCTAGAAGAAAATACGGAAGTTGCTGTATTAGAAATGGGTATGTCAAGCCGAGGAGAAATTGAATTCTTATCTAAGTTAGCTCGTCCTAATGCAGCTATCATTACGAACATTGGTGAGGCGCATTTAATGGATTTAGGCTCTCGTGAGGCAATTGCAGAAGCGAAATTAGAAATTGTGGCAGGATTACAAGAAGGCGGAGTGTTCGTATATAACGGAGATGAGCCATTATTAACAAATCGTGTTCCTGAAATGAATTTAGCGACGGAAACAGTAACATTTGGTGATGCGAGAGCAAACGATTACTATCCAACGACTGTAACATTACAGGCAACTGGCACACATTTTAAAATGAATAGAGAAGAAAACATTTCATTCTATATACCAGTGTTAGGGAAACATAATGTGTATAATACACTTGCTTCCATGGCGATTGCGAAACATTTTGGTGTGACATGGGAAGAAATGAAACAAGGTTTAGTAACACTTCAAATGACAGGTATGCGCATGGAGATTGTAAAAAAGGATAGTGGGTTAACAATTATCAATGATGCTTACAATGCAAGTCCGACAGCTATGGAAGCAGCATTCCATTTAATGAATGGTTTAGATGGTTTTTCTCAAAAAATCGTCGTGCTTGGTGATATGTTAGAGCTTGGAGACCAAGAGGTTCAATTTCATTATGAAGTAGGTAAATTAATTGACCCAGCAAAAATCTCATATGTATTCACATATGGTAGATTAGGGGCTCAAATTGCTGAGGGAGCGGAAATTAATTTCCCTGGTGAACGTGTAAAGGCATATCATAATAAAGAAGAGCTTGTAAAAGATTTACAGGTGGTAGTTGGTAATAACGATGTTGTATTAGTTAAAGCATCTCGTGGTATGAAATTAGAAGAAGTTATTACGATGTTGAAATAATTGGTGAATATAAATAGGGATGATAGTCACGAAAATAGAAGAAACTTATAATAAGCGCTTACAGAGGATGTTAAAAAATAAAAGTGAAGAAAAAAAGTCCTGAATATGAAAATAAGGTAACAGTTGGGTTTGCTTTTTGCACATACAAAACTTATAATTGATAAAGTGTAATAACGTTTAAAAGTATTTTCGTGTAGAAATACGCCCGTTTATATACGTGAGCATTCAGGAAAAGGGCTTTTCCGCCAATTCGGAAAATGCCTTTTTTTAAATGATAAGTATAGGATAGAAAAGGAGAAGTAACATTGACAACATTTCGAGAATTAGGATTAAGTGAATCTTTATTGCAATCTGTTGAAAGTATGGGCTTTGAAGAGGCTACGCCGATTCAAGCTGAAACAATCCCACATGCATTGCAAGGTAAAGATATTATTGGGCAAGCGCAGACAGGTACAGGGAAAACAGCAGCATTTGGATTACCGCTATTAGATAAAGTAGATACTCGTAAAGAAGCAGTTCAAGGTATTGTTATCGCGCCAACGCGTGAATTAGCAATTCAAGTTGGAGAAGAGCTATACAAAATTGGTAAACATAAACGCGTTCGTATTTTACCAATTTATGGTGGTCAAGATATTAACCGCCAAATTCGTGCTCTAAAAAAACACCCACACATTATTGTTGGTACGCCGGGTCGTATTTTAGATCATATTAACCGTAAAACACTTCGCCTACAAAACGTTGAGACTGTTGTTCTTGATGAAGCGGATGAAATGTTAAACATGGGCTTCATTGAAGATATTGAAGCAATTTTAACAGATGTGCCAGAAACACATCAAACATTATTATTCTCAGCGACAATGCCAGATCCAATCCGTCGTATTGCTGAGCGTTTCATGACTGAGCCTCAACACATTAAAGTAAAAGCAAAAGAAGTAACAATGCCAAACATTCAGCAGTTCTATTTAGAAGTGCAAGAAAAGAAAAAGTTTGACGTATTAACGCGCTTACTAGATATTCAATCTCCAGAGCTTGCGATCGTATTCGGTCGTACAAAGCGTCGTGTTGATGAATTATCAGAAGCATTAAACTTACGTGGTTATGCAGCAGAAGGTATTCATGGTGACTTAACACAAGCGAAACGTATGTCTGTATTACGTAAATTTAAAGAAGGTGCTATTGAAGTTCTTGTTGCAACAGATGTTGCTGCGCGTGGTCTTGATATTTCAGGCGTAACACACGTATACAACTTCGATATCCCACAAGATCCAGAATCATACGTTCACCGTATCGGTCGTACTGGCCGTGCAGGTAAAAAAGGTATTGCAATGTTATTTGTAACACCACGTGAATCAGGACAATTAAAAAATATCGAGCGTACGACAAAACGTAAGGTTGACCGTATGGAAGCACCGACACTTGACGAGGCACTAGAAGGTCAACAACGTTTAATCGCTGAAAAACTTCAAAGCACAATTGAAAATGATAACTTATCATACTACAAGCGTATTGCAGAAGAAATGTTAGAAGAGAACGACTCTGTAACAGTAGTAGCTGCTGCTTTAAAAATGATGACAAAAGAGCCAGATACAACACCAATCGCTTTAACATCAGAACCACCAGTTGTTTCAAGAGGTGGCGGTTCTAAAAAACGCGGTGGTAACGGAGGCGGATACCGTGATGGTAACCGTAATCGTAGTCGTGATGGACGCAGTGGCGATGGTCGTAACCGTGACCGTAACCGTGATGGACGCAGTGGCGATGGTCGTAACCGTGATCGCAATCGTGATGGTGGCCGTGATGGTAACCGTGGTCGTAGAGGTGAAGGTCAAGGTCGCCCTGGATCTTCTTCAAATGGACGCGGCGAAAGAAAACATCATAGCCGTCCACAAGCTTAATAAAAAAAGAGAATGCCCTTTGTTGGCATTCTCTTTTTTTATTTCTAAAATTGTACATACTACATAATAACTCATGTAGAAAAGAGGTACGATATGCTTGTAAGGCTTGGGTATGTTGCGATGAGTGTGCATTTGAAGAACGCATCTCCATCTCAAACGATGACATATGCACAGTTTCAACGGATTGATGATCGAGAGGCTGCGATTCGTAAACTTGAAAGAATCGCTAATTCGAATTTGGAAAATTGCTTGCGGTTATTAAAGCATAATAAGGGGCATGATATATCTTTCTTTCGACTTAGTTCTAAGCTTATTCCTTTAGCGAATCATGAGGAGTTGTTAGAGTGGAACTATATTCGTCCATTAAAAGAAAGTTTAAAAGTGCTAGGTGAATACGCAATTCGTATGAATATGCGTATTGATTTCCATCCGGATCACTTTGTTGTACTAAATTCACCGGAGGAAAGTATTTTTAAACAGTCAGTAAAAACTTTGCAGATGCACAAAAAAATGTTAAAAGGTATGGGGATTGAACATAAGCAACGATGTGTATTACATGTTGGAGGAGGTTATAAAGATAAAGAGCTCGCATTAGAACGCTTTATAGAAAATTGGTCTAACGTTCCAAGGGGTATTCAAGAAATGATCATGTTAGAAAATGATGATACAACCTTCACGCTAGCGGAAACATTGTATTTAGGAGAAAAATTAGACATTCCGGTCGTGTTTGATTTGCATCATCATACGATGAACAATGAACGAGAAGATTGGCATGAAGATTGGGCGCGTGTTGTTCATACGTGGGAAACATCTTTGTTACCAGTTAAAATGCATATCTCCAGTCCTAGAGATGAGAAAGACCCGAGGGCACACGCTGATTTTATTGATGTTGATGCATTCTTATCTTTTTTAAGAAGGATTAAGGGAAGTGTTGGGCAAATTGATTGTATGATTGAGGCGAAGAAGAAGGATGAGTCTTTATTTCAACTCATGAGAGACTTAAGTAAACAAATAGATGTGGAAATTATCGATGGTGCGAGCTTTTACATTAAATAAGCTCAGCACCATCGAATTTTTTTGTTAAAAAAGGAGTTAAAATACCACCGGTTATTAATCCTGCTAAATGGCTTATAGGATTGGCGAAAGGATTAAAGAAAGTAAATAATAGTAATATAAGTATCATGATTGAGAAAATAGCAATTTCTTTTGAGTGTGAAGGGCGGTATCGATTGTACAATAAAAATAGTTGGGCGCCTAGTAACCCGAAAATACCACCAGATGCTCCTGCATGAATGTATTCAGGAGGCATAATGATATAAGAAGCGATATTTCCGGAAATACCGGGAAAGAAAAATAGAATGATAAAAGAAATGTGTCCGAGTTGTTTTTCGATAGAAGAGCCAAGAATAAATAAGCAAATACTATTAGAAAGAAAATGTTGTAAGTCCACGTGTACGAGCAGAGAAGTTATGACACGCCACCATTCTCCTTTAGTGATATATTCATTGTTAGCTGCCATTGGAAAGAGAAAGAAGTCGTCTAACATCATCATGACTAGTTGAATAAGAAGTAAAGAGAGGATGATTGGATTTAAGGAAATGCGAGTGGGTCGTATTAGCATGTTGGTAGTATCACTCCTTTTGCATCAGAATGATTCTCTGTTATTCTTACAATATGAAAGAAGAAAGTTAAATAGAAGAAGGGGATTTCGAAATGATTATAGGGATTGGAATAGATATTATTGAATTAAATCGAATTGAAAAAATGCTAGATGGAAAGCTTAAATTTATGGAACGTATTTTAACTGAAAGTGAACGTAATGTTGCTATGGAACTGAAAGGGAGTCGCCTTATAGAGTTTGTAGCGGGAAGATTTGCAGCGAAAGAGGCGTATTCAAAAGCGGTAGGCACTGGTATCGGGAAAGAAGTGAGTTTTTTAGATATTGAAGTGAAAAATGATGATAGAGGTAAGCCGCTTCTTATTGCAAATACAGAGCATATTGTTCATTTATCAATTAGTCATAGTAAGGAATTTGCTGTTGCACAAGTTGTTTTAGAAAGCTCGTCACGCTAGTCTGCATATTTCATATCCTTGTCTCATATATTTGAGGTAGCGATAAGGAAGGTACACCTTCCATTCATTTATAGGGGCAAAGGGGCTGAAGTGATGAAAAGGCGTCTGTTTTTAGTTCTTGTCGGTTTATTGACCGTTTTTGTGTTGGCGGGCTGTATGGAAAAGAAACAAGATGATGTCGTGAGAGATTTAGAAGCGAAAGTGAAAGGGATGAAAAGTTATCAAGCTGAAGCGAAATTAACTATTAAAACAGGGAATGAGCCTCAGGAGTATAACGTGGAAATTTGGCATAAAGAACCTTCTTTTTATCGTGTGAATTTACAGAATGCAAAAAAAGATCAGAGCCAAATTATTTTAAGAAATGAAGAAGGGGTATTTGTATTAACGCCAGCGCTTAATAAGAGTTTCCGTTTTCAAAGTGATTGGCCGCAAAATAGTAGCCAGGCCTATTTATATGAATCACTTGTAAGAGATATTTTGCAGGATAAGAAAAACCTTACTTTCGAGAAAACAGATAAATATTATATTTTCAAAACAAAAACAAACTATCAACATCAAAATATGTTACCGAAACAAGAGATTGCATTGAAGAAAAGCGATTTAACACCAGTTTCGGTGAAATTAATGGATAATGATCAAAATGTTCTTGTGAAAGTAGATTTCTCTAAAGTGAAATTCGATGCGAAATTTGATAAAGGTGCATTTGATACGAAACAAAATATGTCTAGAGCGCAAGTAGATGTTCAAACAACAGCGAAAGAAGACAAACCATTTGCTATTTTGTATCCGCGTGATACGCCGCAAGGCATGACTCTGAAAGACGAAAAAGAGTTGAAGACAGACAGTGGCAAGCGTGCGATACTCACATACACTGGAAATAAGAAATCCTTTACCTTAATACAAGAAAAGGCAAAAGTTGCAGAGGCTTCGTCAGCGGTAAGTGTAAGTGGAGAGCCGGTTGATCTTGGGTTTACGATTGGTGCATTGACGAAAGAATCTGTAACGTGGTCACATAACGGAGTAGAATATATGCTCGTGTCTAAAGGTTTAGAGCCGAATGAGTTGTTAATGGTAGCTCGTTCAGTTACAGCGAAGCAGGTGAAGTAAACTTCTTAGACGTGGTGATATATGTGCACCACGTCTTTTCTTAGTTTGAAGGTGGATTTCATAAAAGAAGCATATAAAAGAATAAGCTTCGCATATCGTGTATAAGGAAGTGTATTTATGGAAGAAGCGTCATTTTACCGTGATACTTGGGTGGAAGTGGATTTAGATGCGATTTATAACAATGTTACGCATATTAAAGAGTTCATTCCGAGTAATGTTGAGATTTTTGCTGTAGTTAAAGCGAATGCATATGGGCACGATTATGTACCGGTGGCTAAAACGGCATTAGAAGCAGGTGCAACAAGATTAGCAGTTGCTTTTTTAGATGAAGCCTTAGTTCTTAGAAGGGCTGGTATTACCGTACCAATTTTAGTGCTAGGTCCTTCCCCGCCTCGAGATATAAATGTAGCTGCTGAAAATGATGTAGCATTAACTGTTTTTCAAAAAGAATGGGTGGAAGAAGCCATCAAACTATGGGATGGTTCATCTATAATGAAATTCCATATTAATTTTGATAGTGGTATGGGGAGAATTGGAATACGCGAACGCAAAGAATTAAAAGAATTCTTAAAGAGTTTAGAAGGTGCACCATTTTTAGAGTTAGAAGGGGTATATACGCATTTTGCAACAGCAGATGAGGTTGAGACTTCGTATTTTGATAAGCAATATAACACGTTCTTGCAGCAGTTAAGTTGGTTGAAGGAATTCGGAGTGGATCCTAAATTTGTCCATACAGCTAATAGTGCTGCAACTTTACGTTTTCAAGGAATTACATTTAATGCAGTACGAATTGGTATTGCGATGTATGGATTATCCCCATCTGTAGAAATACGTCCTTTTCTACCATTTAAATTAGAACCGGCGTTATCATTGCATACGAAAGTTGCTCATATTAAACAGGTGATTAAAGGGGATGGAATTAGTTATAACGTCACTTACCGAACAAAAACTGAAGAATGGATTGCAACTGTTGCGATTGGATATGCAGATGGCTGGCTTAGAAGATTACAAGGATTTGAAGTGCTTGTGGATGGTAAAAGAGTACCGATTGTAGGGAGAGTAACAATGGATCAATTCATGATTCATCTTCCTTGTGAAGTCCCGCTTGGTACGAAAGTTACACTCATTGGACGACAAGGTGATGAATATATTAGCGCTACAGAGGTTGCTGAATATTCCGGGACTATTAATTATGAAATTATTGCAACGATTAGTTTCCGTGTGCCGAGAATATTTATACGACATGGTAAAGTTGTAGAAATCATCAATTATTTGAATAATATATAGAAGATCATCTAATTTGCTTCTTGTCATTTAAGTGAGCTTTTTATTGATGGAGAATATGCTCTTTTTTGATGAGAAGCTTTTACTTATAATCACTTTTAATATAAGTTTTGCAGAGGAATTCTTTTGTTCCTTGTTTAAAATAAGATGAAAAATAATAGAAGATGAATGTTTTTCCTGTGAATTGGAAAACATAAGCAAGGAATAAGGAAGTCTTTGCAACAGGCTCCATACAATGGTATTATTACAATAGGTGTCATATATATATTTGGGTGTGTAGTTGACGGTGGAGGTGTATTTTTGTGTCCGAATCAAGTGTAACTACTGAAATCGTGGTTCGGTTGCCAAAGCAAATGGTAACGGAATTGGACGGAATTGGAAAACAAGAGAATAAGAATCGCCATGAACTAATTTGCCAGGCAACACAACTGTTATTGCGTCAACATAAGACGAAGAAACGCTACCAACATGAATCAATGCGACGTGGGTACATTGAAATGGGAAAAATTAATCTTGGTATTGCATCTGAAGCTTTCTTAGCAGAGTATGAAGCAGCTCATACGGTAGAACGCTTAGTAAGCGGGGGGTAATATTTTGATTGTAAAACGCGGCGACGTGTATTTTGCAGACCTTTCCCCAGTTGTTGGTTCTGAGCAAGGAGGCGTTCGTCCGGTTCTTGTCATTCAAAATGACATCGGAAATCGTTTTAGTCCAACGGTGATTGTAGCGGCTATTACTGCACAGATTCAAAAAGCGAAATTACCCACTCATGTGGAAATTGATGCGAAAAAGTATGGATTTGAGAGAGATTCTGTTATTTTACTTGAGCAGATTCGAACAATCGATAAGCAACGCTTAACGGACAAAATCACTCATTTGGATGAAGTGATGATGATTCGTGTAGATGAAGCGTTACAAATTAGTTTAGGACTAATAGATTTTTAAATCGGCAGTTTAAGTTGCTCTCTTTGAAGGGCAACTTTTTTTATTATAGAGGAGGTTACGGTTGTATATGGAAATGGTAGATAATCGACAAGCGTTAATGAAAATGTTAGTGAAAGAATTAGGCTTTACCGAAAAGCAAGTTCGTCATGTTATTCAATTAACAGAAGAAGGTAACACAGTTCCATTTATTGCTCGTTACCGAAAAGAATGGACAGGCTCTTTAGATGAGGTGCAAATTCGTGCAATCTTAGAGAGATGGCAATATATGATGCAGCTTGAAGATAGGAAAGAAGAGGTTCTTCGTCTTATTGGTGAAAAGGGTAAGCTAACCGAAGAGTTGCGCCGTCATATTGTTGCCGCAACGAAACTACAGGAAGTAGAAGATTTATATCGTCCTTATAAAGAGAAAAGAAGAACGAAAGCGACGATTGCAAAAGAAAAAGGATTAGAACCGCTAGCTGAATGGTTATTGTTATATAAAAAAGAAGATCCGGCTAAAAAGGCTATGGAATTTGTTAATGCAGAAAAAGAAGTGGAATCTGCAGAAGAGGCGTTGCAAGGTGCGCAAGACATTATTGCAGAAATCGTTTCAGATGAAGCTGCGTATCGTAGTTGGATTCGGAATGTTACTTTTAGAAAAGGTGTTATGTCTTCGGTTGTAAAAGACGAAGAAAAAGATGAAAAGAATATATATGAAATGTATTACAGTTATGAAGAACCGTTGCAGAAAGTAGTACCGCATCGTGTATTAGCGATGAATCGCGGTGAGAAAGAAGATATATTGAGAGTTTCTGTTGTTCCACCAGTAGATGAGATAATAACTTTCTTATATAAGAAAGTAATCCGTGATAACGATTCAAAAAGTGCGCATTATGTACAATTAGCGATTGAGGATGGTTATAAACGATTAATTCAATCTTCGATTGAAAGAGAAATTCGAAAAGAATTAACAGAAACAGCTGAAGAACAAGCGATACATATTTTCTCTGAGAACTTACGTAATTTATTATTACAACCTCCAATGAAAGGGAAGGTTGTGCTAGCCGTAGACCCTGCATATAGAACTGGTTGTAAATTAGCTGTAGTAGATGATACGGGGAAAGTTCTATATATCGATGTTATTTATCCGCATCCACCTGTTCGTAAATATGATGATGCAAAAAAGAAAGTTCTTTCTATTGTAGATAAATATCAAGTTGAAATGATTGCAATTGGGAACGGCACAGCTTCTAGAGAAACGGAAGAGTTTATAGTAGATGTATTACAAAGTGTGAAACAGGATGTTTTTTATATTATTGTAAATGAAGCAGGGGCAAGTGTGTATTCGGCTTCCGATTTAGCTCGTGAGGAATTCCCTGATTTCCAAGTTGAAGAAAGAAGCGCGGTTTCAATTGGAAGACGCCTGCAAGATCCACTTGCTGAGCTCGTGAAAATTGACCCTAAATCGGTAGGGGTGGGGCAATATCAACATGATGTAACTCAAAAGAGATTAAATGAATCGTTAACATTTGTGGTAGAGACAGCAGTTAACCAAGTTGGTGTGAATGTAAATACAGCTTCAGTTGCATTGTTACAATATGTTTCGGGGTTATCAAAAACAGTTGCGAAAAATATTGTAGCTAAGCGTGAGGAAGATGGGAAATTTACGAAGCGTACTGAATTAAAGAAAATCCCTCGTTTAGGCGCGAAAACATATGAACAGTGTATTGGGTTTTTACGTATATTAGAAGGCGCGAATCCGTTAGATCGTACAGGGATCCATCCAGAACAATATAAAAATGTCGAATTGCTACTAAAGAGTCTAGGGTTATCGAAGAATGATGTAGGGAAACCGAACTTGCAGGAGAGTTTAGAGGGAGTGGATGTTTCTAAATTATCTCAAGAGACGGAGATCGGTGAGCCGACATTGGTTGATATTATTGATGCCTTAATTAGTCCAGAGCGAGACATGAGGGATGAATTGCCAAAACCACTTCTGAAAAAAGGGATTTTGAAATTAGAAGATTTACAGCGTGGTATGGAACTGGAAGGGACAGTTCGTAACGTTGTTGATTTTGGTGCTTTTGTTGACATTGGTGTAAAACAAGATGGTTTAGTGCATATTTCTAAATTAAGCAAACAGTTTGTAAAGCATCCATTAGATGTTGTATCTGTAGGGCAAATCGTAAAAGTATGGGTAGATGATATTGATACAAAAAAAGGTCGTGTTGCATTATCTATGTTACCGATTGAATAGTAAGAAAAGAGAGCAGATAAAACTGCTCTTTTTTTTATGGAGTAGAAAATGTAATGGATCATGAGCTTTGATGTATTTTGCTATAATAAAACCAGCATTCATTTAGCAATTTAATTTGATACCGGTTTTTTTCAAAATATGCACGTTGCATTTGTTTTTTTAGCCATGTAGGCATAGGAATCCCTCCTTGTATAATCCTACTCTCAAAAATTTACCTTTGTAGTTAAGGTACTATTGACGAGAGGTTGGTGAGTGGATTTCTATTAATGTCGTATTTTTAGAAACCACGCTTCTTAAATGAGGATGGGTATATGTACTATTTAATATATGTATAGGAAGGGAGAAAAGTGTAAAAATATTTTTTTGTTTAGGAGGAATGAGAATGCATGAGAAAGAAATTCAGCAGCTAGTGGAAGAAGTATCCCTACGATACTTCGGGATGCCATTCTTACATAAAGCGATGTTTAATAATAGATTACGTACAACTGGTGGACGTTATCTATTGAAGAGTCACAATATCGAACTGAATTATCGATATTATGAAATGTATGGTAAAGAAGAATTAGTCGGGATTATTAAACATGAACTTTGTCATTATCACTTGCATATTACAGGGAGAGGATATAAGCATCGGGATAGGGATTTTCGTGAACTATTAAAAAAGGTAGGTGCACCACGTTTTTGTAAGCGAATGATTAATGAAGAGAAGGAAAAGAAGGTTTATATGTATGAATGTATGGAGTGTTCGCTTCAATATGTAAGAAGACGTCAAATAAATACAAAAAGATATGTCTGTGGAAAGTGTAAGGGAAAACTAAAACCGGTAGCGAAAACATCTTGACAGTGAAAACGCAATCCAGTATATTATAAACATGTCACGTTTGTGCAAGATATTGTTAAAAAACATCTTGACTTACGATGAGAAGTTTTATAAGATACAAATTGTCTTCATTATTCCGCAGTAGCTCAGTGGTAGAGCTATCGGCTGTTAACCGATCGGTCGTAGGTTCGAGTCCTACCTGCGGAGCCATACAGAGAAGTACCCAAGTGGCTCAAGGGGCTCCCCTGCTAAGGGAGTAGATCGCTAACGCGGTGCGAGGGTTCGAATCCCTTCTTCTCTGCCATACATATTGGCCCGTTGGTCAAGTGGTTAAGACACCGCCCTTTCACGGCGGTAACACGGGTTCGAATCCCGTACGGGTCACCACTTTGGAGGATTAGCTCAGCTGGGAGAGCACCTGCCTTACAAGCAGGGGGTCGGCGGTTCGATCCCGTCATCCTCCACCATATAAATTTATATGAATAGTATTATCGCGGGGTGGAGCAGCACGGTAGCTCGTCGGGCTCATAACCCGAAGGTCGCAGGTTCAAATCCTGTCCCCGCAACCAAATGGTCCCGTGGTGTAGTGGTTAACATGCCTGCCTGTCACGCAGGAGATCGCCGGTTCGACCCCGGTCGGGACCGCCATTTTAACTTCTGCTACATAGCAGTTGTTTTTTATTGGACATTATGGTACAATAACATTTGTCTTTAAAAAGAAGATAACTATTTCATTGGGCTATAGCCAAGCGGTAAGGCAACGGACTTTGACTCCGTCATGCGCTGGTTCGAATCCAGCTAGCCCAGCCATTTACGAGCCATTAGCTCAGTTGGTAGAGCATCTGACTTTTAATCAGAGGGTCGAAGGTTCGAATCCTTCATGGCTCACTTTTGTTTTTTTCGCGCGGTCGTGGCGGAACGGCAGACGCGCTAGGTTGAGGGCCTAGTGGGGGAAACCCCGTGGAGGTTCAAGTCCTCTCGGCCGCATCGGAAAAAATCTTAAAAAAGTACTTGCATTTGAAAGTGTAGTATGATAAGATGATTGAGTCGCCAAAAGACAACGACGAAAAAACATCATGAATAAGCGCCCGTAGCTCAATTGGATAGAGCGTTTGACTACGGATCAAGAGGTTAGGGGTTCGACTCCTCTCGGGCGCGCCAATTACGGGAAGTGGCTCAGCTTGGTAGAGCACCTGGTTTGGGACCAGGGGGTCGCAGGTTCAAATCCTGTCTTCCCGACCACGCGGGTGTAGTTTAGTGGTAAAACAAGAGCCTTCCAAGCTCTGGTCGAGAGTTCGATTCTCTTCACCCGCTTTTAGTTCTTTGAAAACTGAACGAAACAAACAACGTGAAACGTCAATTTTTATTTTTAGATGCTAGACAAACTAACTTTATTGGAGAGTTTGATCC